>CAZYHO010000129.1:0-10923 GCA_964647495.1 uncultured Akkermansia sp.
GCCCGGCTGAAGCCGGTACTCCAACTGAAAACCTGTGCGGAACGACGTCGGGTTGGAGTCCCGCCTTCAGGCGGAAGCCGGTCTCCAACAGAATCTCTGTGCGAAGATTCGTTGATTCCGACCTCTGACCTCTGACCTCTGGCCTCTGGCGCTGAGAATTTGCCGCCCGCCACTCGGCCGCTATGATGAGCCTTTCCCCATGCTGCTCCGTCTTCTCACTTGCGCGGTCATTTCGCTGAACCTGCTGTGCCGTGCCGCCATCGCTGTCGACAGCGTCGTCGTCTTCAATGAAATCCACTACCATCCGCGCGACGATGACACCGCCGGAGAATGGATCGAGCTGCACAACCAGATGGCGGTCGACATCGATCTCTCGGCCTGGCGGCTCGACGACGGCGTGACGTTCACGTTTCCGGAAGGCACGATCATCCGGGGCGGCGCGTACCTGGTGGTCGCCGCCAACCCGGCCGGGCTGCAGGCGGCCACCGGCCTGGGCGGCGTGCTCGGCCCGTTCTCCGGGCAGTTGGCGAACTCGGGCGAGCGGCTCCGGCTCCGCGACCGCAACGACCGGCTGATGGACGAAATCGAATACGGCGAGTCCGATCCGTGGCCGGTGGCGGCTGACGGATCGGGCGCCTCACTGGCCAAACGCGATCCGAACAGCACGAGCGGACCGGCAGACCACTGGACGTCGAGCGTGGTCGCAGGCGGCACACCCGGCACCCGCAATTTCCCCGACACCGCGATCATGGTGCGCCCGCTCGTCACGCTCAACGGCCTCTGGCGGCTCGAAGCCAGCGGCGGCGACCCGGGCGCGGCCTGGAAAGATCCCGATTTCGACGACAGCGCGTGGGCCGGCGACAACGGGGCGACGCTTCTCGGCTACTGGCCGTTCGACGACGGCGGCGCCTCGGCCGCGGTCGGTGATGACGGATCGTTGGAGGGTGGTGTCTCGGCGGCCGCCGATCGTTCGGGCGCGGAAAGCGGAGCTCTGGCCTTCGACGGATCGTCGTCATTCGTCGCGGTGCCGGGCGGCGGCGGGCTGAACGGGGCCGCCTCGGGCACCATCAGCCTGTGGGCGAAATGGAACGTCGCCTTCCAGGACGCCGACTGCTGCGGCACGTACGGCGCCATCCTCGCGCGCCAGAACGACGGACAGTTCTCCGATAACATCCTCGCGCTGTCCGGCCCGAACCCGGCGGCATCGCGGCTCGTCTGGCGCCAGTCCGGCGGCCCGGCGCCGATCCTCATCACGGGCACCACGACCGTCGGCACGGGGTGGCGGCACATCGCGGTCACTTTCTCGCCGGAGGGCAGCACGCTGTACCTCGATGGCGTCGCCCAGGGATCTTCCGCCGGCGGAGCGCTCGGCAACGACCCCTCCGTGCCGCTCTCCATCGGCGCCTGGGCCGACGCCGGATCCGGTTTCATGAACGGCACGCTCGACGATGTCGCCGTCTGGGATGCCCCGCTGAGCCCCGAGCAGATCGCCGATCTCGCCGCCGGCGCGAAAGGCCCGCTCCATTTCGCCGGCGCCCAGAATGCCGTCTACTTCAGCGGCGACGGACGCCTCGCCACCAACGACGAACTGAGATCGACCGAACTCCCCAACGGCCCGGTCACGCATTATTTCCGCACGGCATTCGAGTTCAACGACCCGGCACCGCGCACGACGCTCGCGCTCGACCTGGCGGTCGACGACGGCGCCGTGATCTGGCTCAACGGCGTCGAAGCCGGCCGCCACAACATGCCCGCCGGGCCGGTGACCTACGCCACGCGCGCGTCGGCCGCCGTCGGGGATGCCCCGTTGCTCACCGGCATCGTTTTGCCGTCTTCCGCACTGACGCCGGGCCGCAATGTGCTCGCGATCGAAGTTCACCAGGCCGAGGAAAACGACACCGGCATGGTCTTCGGCGCCGCGCTCACGGCCACGATCACGCCGGCCGGCTTCGAAGCGAGCGCGCCCGTTAGCCTGGTGATCAACGAGGTCAGCGGTCCCGCAGCCGGCCCCTTGCAGATCGAACTCATCAACCGCGGCGCCGCCGCGATCGACACGGCGGGATTTCTCATCCAGCTCGCCGGAATTTCGCCGGACGCGCAATTCACGCTGCCCTCCCACACACTCGCGCCGGGCGCCTTCCTCGTGCTCGACCAGGACACGCTCGGTTTTGGCGCCGTCGAGGGCGACCGGCTTTTCCTGCTGCGTCCGGGCGCGACCGCCGTGGCCGACGCGGTGGAGGTGCGGCAGCACGCGCGCGCACGCTGGCCTGACGGAAACGGGCCATTTCTCACGCCGGCCACTCCCACTTTCAACGCGGCCAACACCGTCGTCCTCCGCGATGAAATCGTCATCAATGAAATCATGTACCACGCGCCCCCGACGCTGGAACGACCGGCGGGTGGCGGCAATCCGGCGGTCCCGTACAGCCGCAATCCCGAACAGTGGATCGAGCTGTTCAACAGATCCGCGCAAACGGTCGATCTCGCGGGCTGGCGATTCGACGAGGGCATCACGTTCGAGTTTCCCGCCGGCGCCGCGCTCGCCCCTGGCGGCCACCTCGTCGTCGCCAAAGATCCCGCCGCGCTCGCCGCTTCGTTTCCCGGCCTGACGCCGCTCGGTCCGTTCCAGGGAAATCTCGCGCGCAGCGGCGAACGCCTCGTCCTGCTTGACGCCATCGGAAATCCCGCGGATACCGTGCCTTACTCGGACGACGGACGCTGGCCGGAAGCCGCCGATGGCGGCGGCAGCTCGCTCGAACTCCGCGACCCGCGCGCCGACAACACCGCCGGCGAAAGCTGGGCGGCCAGCGACGAGTCCGCCCGCTCATCCTGGCAAACGTACGTCTACGAAGGCGCCGCGGCCGCCAGCGCCGTCGGCCCGGACGGCCAGTGGCGCGAATTCGTCCTCGGCTTGCTCGACAAAGGCGAGGTCCTGCTCGACGACATCAGCGTCATCGAGGCCCCCGCCACCACCGCCTTGCAGTTGATCCAGAACGGCACGTTCGAATCCGGCGCCGACAAGTGGCGCATCATCGGCAATCACCACGGCACCGTCATCGACGACCCGGACCAACCGGGCAACAAAGTGCTCCGACTCGTCGCCACGGGCAGCACCGACCACATGAGCAACCACGCCGAAACCACGCTCGCCGGCGGCCGCAGCGTGGCCAATGGCCGCGTCTATCGCATTTCGTACCGCGCGAAATGGATCCACGGCTGCCGCCAGCTCAACACACGGCTGTATTTCAACCGCCTTGCGCGCACGACGGTGCTCGACGGACGGTCGCGCTTCGGCACCCCGGGTGCCGTCAATTCCACGTTCGCGCCGAACATCGGCCCGTCCTTCCACGAACTCCGCCACGATCCGCCCGTGCCGGCTCCACTCGCGCCAGTCACCGTCTCGGTCACCGCCGCCGATCCCGACGGTGTGGCGGCCGTCACGCTCTGGTCGCGCCCGAACGGCGGCGCGTGGTCGAGCCAGCCGATGGCCGCCGACAGCGGCTCCCCGGGACGCTTCAGCGCGGCGCTCCCCGGCCGCGCCGCCGGCTCCATCGTCCAGTTCTACATCGAAGCCGCCGATTCTCTCGGCGCGGTCTCGCTGTTTCCCGCCGCCGGGCCGGACTCGCGTGCCCTGTACCAGGTGAACGACAGCCAGGCTAAATCCAACGGCCTCCACAACGTCCGCCTCGTCATGCTCACGACCGATGCCAACCACCTCCACGCCACCATCAACCTCATGAGCAATGACCGCCTCGGCGCCACATTGATCTACAACGAAAGCGAAATCTTCTACGACGTCGGCGTGCGCCTCAAGGGCAGCGAGCACAGCCGCACCACCACGCCGCGCCTCGGGTTCAACGTCGGCTTTTTGTCCGCCCAGCTCTTCCGCGGCATCCACCGCAGCTTCGCTATCGACCGCTCCGAAAGCACCGGCTTCGGCCAGCGCGAAATGCTCGTCAACCAGATGCTCAACCACTGTGGCGGCGTGCCGACCAAATACCACGACCTCATCCAGGTCATCGCCCCGCGCCAGGAACACACCGGATCCGCCGAACTCCAGCTCGGCCGTTACTCCGATGTCTTCCTCGACGGCCAGTACGAGAACGGCAGCGATGGCATGGTCTTCGAATACGAACTCGTCTACCAGCTCAACTCCACCGACAACGGCTCGCCCGAGGGAAACAAGGTGCCCGCCCCGGATTCCGTCGTCGGCATCAGCATCGGCGGCCTCGGCGGCCTCGGTTCGCGCAGCGACGACAAGGAGAGCTACCGCTGGACTTTCCTCGTCAAGAACAACGAGGACCGCGATGACTTCAGCGGTGTCATCCCGTTCTGCAAATGGATGAACTCCTCAGGCGCCAGCTTCACCAGCCAGATCGAAAACCGCATCGACGTCAGCCAGTGGCTCCGCGGCCACGCGGTCAACGTCCTCTCCGGCGCCGGCGACAGCTACGGCGGCGACGGCTCCCAGCACAACGTCCAGTTCTACGTCCGCCCGGACGACGGCCGCATGCTCTACTTCCCGCACGACATGGACGCCTTCTACGACGCGGGCCGCAACATCGTGCCGAATGGCGACCTCCAGAAAATCATCGCCGTCCCCGCCCACGCCCGCCGGTACTACCAGCATCTGCTCGAGATAATGGAAACCACGTACAACACCGGCTACATGACGCGGTGGGCGCAGCATTTCGGAGAGCTTCTCCCCGGCCAGCCGTTCAACAGCCACCTCGCGTTCATCGGCCAGCGCCGCACGTTCGTCACCAGCCAGATCAATGCCGCCGTTTCCCCGAACACGGCATTCGCCATCACCACCAACGGCGGCAACGACATCACCACCGGCTCCAGCCCACTCACCCTCGCCGGCACCGCCAACCTGACGGTCCACGCCATCAGCATCAACGGCGTCGCTTATCCGCCCAACTGGACAAGCCGCACCGCCTGGTCCCTCGCGGTCCCGATCCCCGCCGGAACCACCGCCCTCAACGTCCAGGGGCTCGACCGCCTCGGCAATCCGCTCGCTTCCGCCGTCGACACGATCACTGTCACCAACACCGGCCCCGGCGCGCTCCTGCCGGTCGTCATCAACGAATGGATGGCCGCCAATGCCGGACCGGGCGGCGTGCCCGATCCCGCCGACGGCCAGTTCCAGGACTGGTTCGAACTCTACAACCCTAACGAAACACCAGCGGACATCTCGGGCTTCACGCTCACCGACGATCTTTCGGCTCCCGGCAAATGGACCGTGCCCGCCGGCACGATCATCGGCCCCCGCGGTTTCCTCGTCGTGTGGGCGGACAACGACCTCGATCAAAACACACCGGGCAACGACCTGCACGCCGGCTTCCAGCTCAGCGCAAGCGGCGAGTCGATCGGCCTGTTCAGCCCGGCCGGCGTGCCGCAACACACCGTCACGTTCGGACCGCAAACCCAGAACCTCAGCGAAGGACTCTTCCCCGACGGCGAAATCTCCGCCGTCACCGCCCTGCCCTCGCCGACGCCAGGCGCGCCGAACACGCTCGGCGCCGCCGCCTTCCATCTCCGGTCGATCACGCGAACCGATGGCAGCGTCACGCTGATCTGGGATGCCGTGCCCGGCCGCACCTATCGCGTCGAGTGCAAAGAAGCGCTGACCGATGCCGAATGGACGGCCATCGGCCCGGACGTCGTCGCTCTGGACACGACCGCCACCGCCATCGACGCCGCCAGCCCGAACCCGCAGCGTTTTTACCGCGTGCGGCGGCTCGACTGAGCCATCACCGCCGCGCCGCGGACAATCATTGCCGTCAAACCACCGGCCTGTGCGGCTCGAAGCCTTCGGTGTTCCCGGCGCGGCGGCGCGGCGCGTTCCGGCGCGCCTCGCGGTAAAAAGTCTCCTGTGAGCGCAGCAAGTCCTTCTTTCCTCCCGGTTTGAGGCGCGCGTATGTGCCGTCAGCGCGCAATTCCCAGGCATTCGTATTGTCCTTGAATGCCGTCTTTAAAATGCCGACGAGACGCGCCTTGGCCGCCTTGTCGTCGATCGGCACGAGCAGCTCGATGCGCTTGTCCAGGTTGCGCGTCATCCAGTCGGCGCTCGAAATGAACAGCCGCGGCGCGCCTCCGTTGTGGAAATAGAAAATCCGCGAGTGCTCCAGGAATCGATCGACGATGCTGATGACGCGGATGCGCTCGCTGAGCCCGGCCACACCGGGCCGCAGGCAGCAGACGCCGCGCACGTTGAGCCGGACCTCGACACCCGCCTGCGACGCGCGGTAGAGCGCCTCGATGAGCGCCGGATCCTGCAGGTTGTTGAGCCGCAGGTGGATCTTCGAGGCGAATCCTTCAGCCGCGCGCGTCGCCTCCGCGTTGATCAGGTCGGTGATCTGGTCGCGCAGCGTGAGCGGAGCCGCCGCCAGCCGGTGAAACCGCACGTGGCGCGTGCGGGCCGTGACCGCATTGAAAAACGCCGACACGTCCGCGCACAGGTCCTCGCGCGCCGTGAGAAAACTGATGTCCGTGTACAGCCGCGCCGTCGCCTCGTTGTAGTTGCCCGTGCCGAAGTGCGCGTATCTCCGGACGCGCCCGTTCTGCTGGCGCACCACCAGGCACACTTTCGCGTGCGCCTTCAATCCGCGCACCCCGTAAATGATCTGCGCCCCGGCGGCCCGCAATTCCTCCGCCCGCTCCAGGTTCCTCGCCTCGTCGAACCGCGCCTTCAATTCCACAAGCACCGTGACCGCCTTGCCCTTCTCGGCCGCCTGAATCAATGCGTCCACAATCCGGCTGCCCGACGCCGTGCGGTAAAGAAACTGCTTGATCGCCAGCACATGCGGATCATCCGCCGCCTCCTGCACGAAGCGCACCACCGGATCGAACGACTCATACGGATGATGCAGCAGGAGATCCCCCTCCTCGAGCGTGCCGAAAATCTCCCTGGCCGGATCCAGCCCGGGCGGCGCCTGTGGCGTCCAGCTTTCCGGCAGCAGACGCTCGAATCCCGGAACGCGCGTCCACGCCATGTATCCTGCGAGGTCGAGCGGGCCGTTCACGGGATAGACCGCTTCGGAGCCCGCCCCCGTAAGCCGCCGCAAGAACCGCATCAAGCCGGGCGCCAGCCCCGACGGCACCTCCAGCCGCACAGTGTCTCCCTCCTTCCTCGCCTCGATCATCTCCTCCATCTCCTGCGCCAGGTCCAGCACCTCGTCGTCGTCCACAGGAATGTCCCCGTTGCGCGTCAGCCGGAACACTCCGCTGGCTCGCACATCCTCGCCGGGAAAAAACGCACCAAGAAAATGCATCACCACGTCCTCCAGCGCCACGCACGCCCAGCCGTCGTCGCCCGCATCCGGCACCGGAATGAACCGCGGCAGGCTGACAGGCAGCACCACGACCGCATGGCGCGCCGCCTCGCCCGGCGCCGCCACCGCGCACGCCACCGCCAGCCGCAGCCCGGGCAATTGCGGCCGCGCCGGCTCATCGAGATCCACCGAGACCGGCGTCAGCACAGGAAATACCGTCTCCGCAAAATGCTCCTCGACGTGGCGCGCCTGCGCCGGTGTCAGTTCGCTCAGCCGCAACTGGATCATGCCGCTCGAGCGCAGCTCGGGCAAAAGATGGCCGACGAGCAGCGCCGATTGCGCGGCCAGCAGTTGCTCGACCCGCTGGCGGATCCGCCGGAGCTGCTGCGGCGCGGTCAGCCCGCCCGGATCCTTGACGCGCTGGCGCGCCCGCGCCAGCGCCGACAGCCCGCCCACCCTCACCATGAAAAACTCATCCAGATTCGATGCCGTGATCGCCAGGAATTTCAGCCGCTCCAGCAGCGGGAGTTCGGCGCGCCCGGCCTCCGCCAGCACACGGTTGTTGAATTCGAGCCAGCTTTGCTCGCGATTGATGAAAGGCGAAGAGTCGTCTGGCATGGCGGTCATCTCGGGTTCGCAGCGGGTCCGGCGGCTTCCACCTCGATGTCCAGCCCGAACACACTGCTGAAAAGCCCCGCCTTCCGGTTCAGCGCCAGTTGCACCGCGCTCGTGTCTTTCACCCCCTCCAGCTCGATGACCAGCCGTTCCGCTTCGGTCCGCGCCCGCCTGATGTTCACGCGCTGCCCGCGCCCGCGGTCGAGCGAGTCCGCCACACGCAGCAACGCCGCCAGTTTCGAGACGACCAGCCGTTGCCCGCGATCGAGCTGCTGATAGTCCGGGTGTTCGATCGATGGCGCGGGCCCCCGATGATAGCGCGCCACCAGCGCCGCGAGCAGCGTATCTTCCTGGTTCAATCCGAACACCTCGTTGTGGCGGATGATGTAAAACGAATGCAGGTGGTGGTCGCGGGATCCGATCAAATGGCCGGTTTCATGCAGCAGCGTGCCCGCGGTCAGGATCAGCGCCTCCCGCCGCCCCAGGTTGTGCAGATCCTGCAGCTCCTGGAACAGCGTGGCCGCCAGCCGCGCCACCTGCTGCGCATGCCCGGTGTCGATCTTGAACTTTCGCCCGAGATTCAACGCGGTCTGCGCCACCTGCCGCCGGAAATGATCCGGACTCGCCGCCGGTGACACCAGCCCCGCCAGCAGCGATTCCTCGAAATCCTCCGCCGGCACCACCACCTCGTCGATCCCGAATTGCTGCGCCAGGCCGACGTGCAGCTCGAGCGCGTACAGAAGCGCGTCGGCCGTGCGGAAATCGAGCTGCAGCCGCCTGGCCACGCGCTCCACTCCCTGCTCCTCGATCTCCGCCGCGAGCGATGACAGCTTCTTCACCGGCAGCACGCGTGCCCACCCGCGCCCGCGGACCAGCAGGCCGGCCAGCGACTGGATCTCGTGGCCCAGAACGATCAATTGCCGCACGGTGTCGCGCGAAAAATCGTAACCGATCTGATCGAACAGGCTGCGGACGCTCTGGCCGATCATGCGCGCCGTGATGTTCAAGTCGCCCCGGTTGGTTTCCACCTGCTCCCGGTTGCGCTCGATGCCCAGCGGGTAGCGATGGTAGTCCTGGATGCCGCCGGCCTGAAAGTGCAGCATCCGCGTGTTGCCCGGTCCGATGTGGCTGACCAGCGTGCCTTTCGATTCCAGTCCCTTCTGCCGGTCAAAGACCCGGCGCGCAGCCAGGTAGACCAGGCGTGTCATCTCGCCGTCGTCGAGAAGCTCCGCCTGCCAGCCCAGGGCGACCTCGATCCGGTTCAGGAGCAGATCCTGGTTCTGCGCCTCCAGCAGAATGTTTGTCGCGACGATACGCGCCGGCGGGCCGTCCAATCCGTACTCGCGCATCGCGTCGCGGTGCGAGCGCAGCACGTCGATCGCCCGCGCCATCGCCTCGTTGCCGACCACCCCGTGCCGGAACACCTCCTGCGCCAGCGAAACCGGCTGGCTCAGCATTTCCAGCGGCTTCAGTGTTCCGTCGTCCTCCGTTTCCCCGATCAGCAGCGTGATCGCGTTGGAGCCCAGGTGAATCACGGCCTGCGGACCGACCGGCACGCTCGCGGAATCGGTCGGCTTCTGGAGGGGGTCGGCTTCCTTGAGCATGAGCGGCAACTCGTGAGATCTACGTCTTTCGCATTCCGTCGTCAATCGACCGAAGCGGCGATGCACCGGGCCTGTACCGCCGAACACGCCTGGCCGCACCACTCTTCGGGCGCTCATTCTGATGGCCGGCGCCGGCAGGCGCAGCCGCGGAAATGTGACGATCCCGCGAAACAATCTACAGGCTGGTCACGCCGGCCAGCTCGGGCGCGATGGGCGGAAATGCCGGCTTCAGCCGGTCCAGCGCGTCGCGCACGATCGTGGCCACCACCACATTGCGGTACCACTTCTTGTTCGCAGGCACCACGAACCATGGCGCGTGCGCCGTGCTCGTCCGGCTCAATGCCTCTTCATATGCCTTCACGAAATCCCCCCAGTTCGCGCGGTCCTCGATGTCCGACTTCTGCAACTTCCACCGTTTCACCGGATCTCTCAGCCGCGCGTCGAGCCGCGCCTTCTGCTCGGCCGCGTCGATGTGCAGAAAAAACTTCAGCACAAGCGTGCCCTCGTCCGCCAGCAGGCGTTCGAAATTGACGATGTGTTCGAACCGTCGCTCCCAGACCTCGCGCGGCGCCAGCTTCCTCACGCGCACCGCCACCACATCCTCATAGTGGCTGCGGTTCCAGATCCTGATCTCGCCGCGCCCCGGCACCCGCAAGTGCACGCGCCACAGAAAATCCCGCTCCAGCTCCGCCGCCGTCGGCGCCTTGAACGCCACCACGCTCAGCCCGTGCGGATCCAGCCCCTGGAACACATGGCGCACCGCCCCGTCCTTGCCGCCCGCATCCATCGCCTGGAAAAGTATCAGCACCTTGTGCTTCCGCTCCGCGATCAGCCGCGCCTGCAATTCCCGCAGCCGCAGCCGCACCGCCTCCAGCTCCACCGCCCCGTCATCCTTGTTCAACCCCGGGAACGCGCTCGTGTCGTCCGGATCCCATCGGTCCAGATCCACCTTCGCCCCGGGATTCACCAAAAATGCCTTCATCGCCGCGCATAGTGTGACCTCCCCGGCCCCCCACAACCGAAAATCATCCTCGGCCTCAGCGGCATCACGTCTCCATTTCGTTCTTCTGCGGTGCCGAACTGGATGATCCCGATTCCCACTTCACCGGCGGCGAAAACAACACAAGCATCCGCAGCGTGCGCCTCACCCGCGCTTCCCGGCTCGACCTGCCCGCCCTCCGCCGGTTGCTCCACAACGCCACTGCCCTCGATCAATCCGCGCTCCCCCCGCCGCCTCCACGCCGCCGCCCCCCGTTGCCGGTCCCCGATTTCCTCGCCGACGCCCTCGCCAGCCACCCCGCCAGCGCCCGCGCCTTCGATCGCCTCTCGCCCACCTGCCAGCGCGAATACATCGTCCGGGTCAGCCAGGCAAAACGCCCCGAAACCCGCCAGCGCCGCCTCCACCAAACCCTCGCCGCCCTCGCCCA
>CAZYHO010000130.1:0-10900 GCA_964647495.1 uncultured Akkermansia sp.
AATCACTCGTTGCCCGCGCCCGCGGCTCCGGACATACTCGCGCGCTCTATGAAAAACGCATTTCCCGATGAGCGCATCCTGCTTGGCCCCGGCCCCAGCCCTGTGCCCGCGCGTGTCCTCCGCGCGCTCGGCGCGCCCACACTGGGCCACCTGGACCCGCAGTATCTGACGATCATGGACGAGGTCTGCGAGATGCTGCGCCAGGTTTTCCGCACGCGAAATCCGCTGACGTTTCCGGTCAGCGGCACCGGCATGGCCGGAATGGAATGCCTCGCCGTCAACCTGCTCGAGCCCGGTGACGAAGCCATCGTCGGCGTCAACGGCGTCTTCGGCGGCCGCATGAAAGACGTCATGGAACGCTGCGGCGCCACCGTCCACGCCGTCGAGGCCCCCTGGGGCGATGTAATTTCGCATGAGCAGATCGCCGATGCGCTCGACAGGCATCCGAAATCCAGGCTCGTCGGCATCGTGCACGCCGAGACAAGCACCGGCGCCCACCAACCGCTCGAAGGCCTCGCCACACTCGCGCACGACCATGGCGCGCTCCTCGTCGTCGATGCCGTGACCAGCCTGGGCGGCCACGAATTGCGCGTGGACGACTGGGGGATCGACGCCGTTTTCAGCGGCAGCCAGAAGTGCCTGAGCTGCCCGCCCGGGCTGGCCCCGGTCAGTTTCGGCGAGCGCGCCCTCGCCGTCATGGACGCGCGCCGGACGAAAGTGCAGTCGTGGTATCTGGACGTGTCGATGCTCCGTAAATACTATACGTCCGGCGGCGGCGGCGCCCGCGTCTACCACCATACCGCGCCCGTCAACATGACCTATGCCCTCGGCGAGGCGCTCGCCATCGTGCTCGAAGAAGGGCTGGAGGCCCGCATCGGTCGCCACGCGCGCATGCACCAGCGGCTTCGCGACGGACTCGCCGCGCTGGGCATCCACTATGTCCCCACGCATTCCCTGTGCACCCTCAACTGCGTCCATATCCCCGAGGGCGCCGACGACGCGGCCGCCCGCCGCCGGCTCCTCGATGACTACGGCATCGAAATCGGCGCCGGTCTCGGCGCCATGGCAGGCAAGGCGTGGCGCATCGGCCTCATGGGGCACGGCGCCACCGTGCGAAACGTCGATCTCGTCCTCACCGCCCTGCGCGCCGCCCTGTCCTGACCCTGACCCTGACCCTGACCCTGACCCTGACCCTGACCCTGATCTCTGACCCTGACCCTGATCTCTGACCCTGATCTCTGACCACCGCCTCCGCACCACCCCCTTGGCCCGGAAATATCAGAAAAGAATGTCACGTGTTGCTGCCTGGGGACTTGCTTTAAGAAGAAATACAGATTATTTGCAAATCTGAAACGAGTTCGCATATTTGTCTTTCTTTTCTGCAATCCGCCATGAGCACCACTCTTTCCGCGCCCCTCCGCGACGCTGAAGCCCTTGTAGTCGAACAGGATCCGGATGTGCGGGCACGGCTGGTGAGCGCACTGGAGAAGGGCGGCTACGGGGTGAGGACGTGCGACACGCTGGCGGAGGGGCGGCAGCATTTTGCCCGGCAGTCGGTCGTGGTCACGCACGCGAACGGGGACACGGCCGAGCTGCGGGGGTTCGTGAATTTCGTCCGCCAGTCCGCCGGAACCACGCAACCATACATCGTGGCCGTCGGTGACGCGGCCAGTCCGTCCGGTATGTCGCAGGGGCAGCTCGGCCTGGACGCCTTCGTGCCGGCGCCGCTGGAGGACCGGCTCTTCGCGGAGCAAATCGAATCCATGGTGAATCGGCGGAACGGCGTGCCGGCCCCGCGAAATCGTCTCACCGCGCCGACCGTGATCGTGCAGGCCGCGCGCCCGAAGACGGCCTCGATGCTCGAACATTTTGCCCCGGTTCTGCTCGACCACCTGCCGCAGGCGCTGGCCATGTTCGATACAGAGATGCGGTATCTTGCTGCAAATCGAGGATATACGTCGGCATTCGGGCTCGACGAGCGCGAAATCATCGGCCGCTCTCACTACGAGTTGTTCCCCGACCTGCACGCGAACTGGCGGAACCTGTTCGAGCGGGCGCTGGCCGGGGAGACCGGTCGGATCGACGAGGACTATTTCCGGCACGCCGACGGCGCCAGCCACTGGGTGCGCTGGGAGGTGCGTCCATGGCGTGAACCGGACGGGGAGATCGGCGGCCTGATCCTTTCGCAGGACGTTATCAACGACCGCAAACGTGAGGAAAAGCGCCAGCTTTTCGACAGGAACATGGTGCTCTCCATATTCGAAAGCACATCGCTGCCGATGCTACTGGTGGGGCTGGACGGCCGCATCCTGCGATCCAGTCCCGCCGCGCGTGCGGCTCTCGGTTTGCAGCCGACCGCGGACGGGCGTATGCTGTTTTGGGAAGTGTATCCGGAGGGCGAGCAGGCAGAGCAGGAGCAGGCGCGATTCGCCGAGCACGTCCCGCCTTCCGGCAGCGGTGCTCTGGAGGATTTCGAGCCTGCCGACATCATCATTCCCGGATTCCCGGCGAAACGGCTCCATTGGTCCGTTTCTCCACACCGGAGCGCCACCGGCGAAACCCAGGCGATCCTGATCATCGGCAGCCTCATCCCGGTCGCCCGCCCCGTCGCTACGGCCCCCGTTCCGCAACCCGTCGCGCCCGCGCCCGCCATGCTCGAAATCGCTCCGGCCCAGCCGCTCGTGCCACCGCCGCCCGCCGCCGATGAAGCCTTGGAAATGGCGCGCCATCTTCCCTTCGGTCTGGTGCGGCTGGATCGCGAAGGAATGGTCACCGCCGTCAACGAAACCGTGGCCCGCTTGCTCGGTCATTCCATGGGGATCGGCTCATCCTTCGAGCCGTGGCTCTCCGCCGCGGCGCCGGAGGAAATGCTCCGGGATCCGCTCCTCCGCGAATGGCGCGACAACGTCTGGCGCCGCCAGATGACCCGCACTTTCAGCCTCGCCAGCGCCGACGGCCTGATCAAGGAAATCGAAGTCCGCCCGCGCCTTCTCCCGGACGGACACCTCCTCCTCATCCTCTCCGATGTGACCGAGTCCCGCCGCGCGGAGGACGCCGTGCGCACCAGCGAGGCAAAATACCGCGGCCTCTTCCGCGAACTCCCCGTCGGAATCGCCCTCGCCAACCGCGCCGGCGCCCTGGTCGAAGGAAATCCCGCCCTCGAATCACTCTGCGGCTATTCGCGCGTCGACCTCCGGCGTCTCAGCCTCGACGACCTGCTCGCCTTCGACACATCTGACGCATCGGCCACGCCAGCCACGGCAGCCACGCCAGGCGCCTCGGCAGCACCAGCCGCCACCACCGAAGCCCGTCCCGCTTTCCTGCTCGCCCGGGACGGTACGCGCCACCCGGTCGTGCTCAGCCAGGGCGCCATTCGCAACCCGGCCGGTGATGCCGTGCTCCAGGCGTGTTTTTTCCTCCCGCGCACCGCCGCCTCGGCCCCCGCGGCCGCCCCGTCGGCCGTAGAACCCGCCGCCAGCCCGGCCTCCGCCGTTTCCCCGCTCGTTCCTCCGGCGGACGAACAGTCTCCGTGGCGCGACCTGGCGTTCGAAAACCTCGGCACCGCCATGCTGGTCACCGACCTTCGGGGCCGCATCCGCGCCGCCAATCCAGCGGCCGCGCGCTTTTTCGGCGCCGATGCCCGGATGCTCGAAGGCATCGCACTCTTCCGCCTCTTCCGCCCCGAGGATCCGGCCGGCTTCAGCCGCGATGTCTCGTCCCGCATCAATGAGTCAAAGCGATGGGAGGCCGAAACCCACTACCACAACCTCCAGGGCCAGCCATCCGGCATTTGCCGCGCCGAAATCCTCCCCGTCGACGGAGCGGTCGTCCCGGGACTGCTCTGCATCCTCCAGCCGCGCTTCGCCACGGCTTGACAGGCGGCCCTGTGGCGCCCTGTGCTGCTCCCCCATGGAACCGACGTGCCACACCCTGCGCTCGCTGAAAGCGGCCGCCGACGCCACACCCCGGGCATTCGCCCTCAAGTCACAGGTCGCCGGCATCGCCCTCAAGAAGACGAAAACCGACAAAGATTACCTCGAACTCACGCTGAGCGACGGCACCGACACCACCGTCCTGCGCTTCTGGAACGACCATCCGCTTTTCCCGTCCATCCAGCGCCTGCTCGCCCGCAACTGGATCGAGTTCCGAGGCGACTGGACACAAAACCAGTTCGGGCTCGACCTCCGCCCCGGCGCCCAGGTGCGCCCGCTCGACGCCGCCGAGACAGCGGACCTGCTCGCCGGCCCGGAGGAAATGCGCCGCCGCCAGGCCGACGATTTTGCGCACATCGCCGATACCATCGCCACCCTCGCCGATCCCCGGCTGCGGGCGCTCGGGACACGCTTTCTGGAAGTGCATGGCGAGCGATTCCGGCGGACGGCCGCCGCTCGCGACTACCACCACGCGCGCCGCGGCGGACTGGTCGAGCATGTCGCGCAGATGATGCGAAGCGCCGGCGCACTCGCCGGCGTCTACCCCGCGCTCAACCGCGACCTCCTTCTCGCGGGCGTGCTGTTTCACGATTGCGGGAAGCTTTGGGAAAACTGCTTCCCCGCCGATGCGTTCGTCATGCCATACGAGGAGCGCGGCGAAATGCTCGGCCACATCACCATCGGCATCGAACTCGTCAACCGGCTCTGGCGCGATGTCGTCGAAAGCCCGGCCGCAGCCGGCTGGACATCGCTCGTCCCCGCCACCGACGAGGTCCGCCTCCACCTGCTCCACCTCATCGCCTCCCACCACGGCGAAATCGCCTTCGGCTCGCCCGTCGTCCCGAAAACACCCGAAGCCATCGTCCTTCATCACGTCGATAACATCGACGCGAAACTCGAAATGTTCGCCGAGGGGTATCAGACGTCCGCCGCCCTCGCGAAAAATGTCTTCGAACGCCGCCGTCCGCTCCCCGGCCACCTGGTGCGCCCGCTGCCCGCCGTGCCTCCCGACCATGCCTCGCCGTGAGCCCGCATCCTCAGTCGTCGGCGCCATCGTCCATTCCCGGCTCCGCCTCATGCCTGCTCCGCGCCCGCGGCCGCCTCGTCGACTGCGGCGGCCGGCCGCTCGTGATGGGCATCGTCAACGTCACCGACGATTCGTTTTCCGGCGACGGCACACTCGACTTCGAAACCGCCTGGAGCCATGCCTCCCGCCAGGTGGCCGACGGCGCGGACATGATCGATGCCGGCGGCGAAAGCGCGCGCACCAACCGCGAGCCGGTGAGCATCACCGAAGAGGTCAGGCGCCTCTCCGGGTTTCTCGACCTCTGGCACGGACGGCTCGGCCGCCTGCACCCGCGCTTCCCCGACCAGCCTTGGCCGCCGTTGCTCTCGATCAACGCGTGGAGGCCCGAGGTCGCCGAGCGCGTCCTGCCGCTCGGCGGCGACCTGCTGAACGACATCGGCGCGCTGCCGGACGACCGCAACGCCCGCCTCTGCGCGGCGCATGGCGCCGCCCTGCTCGTCATGCACGGCATCGGCCAGCCCAAGGTCCCCCACATCCACGTCGGTTATCCGGATGTGCTTGATGCCATCGAACGCTTCTTCGAGGAAAAACTCGCCCTCTGCGCCGCCGCCGGGCTCGAACACGACGCCATCGTGCTCGATCCGGGCCTCGATTTCGCCAAACAGCGCGATGACAACCTGCGCATCCTGGCCGGGTTGCGGCGGTTCCACCGGTTCGGCCGCCCGCTGCTGCTGCCGGTCTCCCGCAAAACGTTCATCGGCCACACCCTCGCGCTCCCTCGTCCGCAGGAGCGCGACGCCGGCACCATCGCCGCCCTCGTCGCCGGCCAAATCCGCGGAGCCCACATCTTCCGCGTCCATAACACCCGCGCCGCCGCCGAAGCGGTCCGCATCGTGCATGCCGTCAGCAGTCAGGAGTAAAAACAAGCGCCTCTCTCCTCCACACCCACGAAGCCCCTCGTGTCCTTTATTTCCTTTATGTCCTTTATGTCCCTGGCGCACCCTCCCTCCAGAAATGCCGCGCATTTTACCTCCTCTCAAGCTCGGCCATAACCTCGCCGAGGGCGGCGCGGAGCGCCTGCCAGTCGGCCCTCGTGGTTGACCAGCCGGCGGAGAAACGGAGGACGCGCCGCCTTTCGTCCGGCGAGAGACCGAGGGCAGCGAGGACAAGCGAATCGCCATCCGTGCCGCTGCTGCAGGCGCTGCCGGTGCTGCATTGAAACCCGCGATGGCTGAGGCGGGCGAGCCAGAGTTTGTTCTGGTGACGCGGCACGACGATCATGCTGGTGTTCCAGAGGCGGGGCCGGTCCGCCGCCACGACAGGCCAGCCGAGGTCGTGTTCGAACTCGTCGCGCGGCGCGGGGTCGCCCGGCATGTGGTCCTCGCACCATTCGAGCGCGGCGACCATGGCCGCCACTCCGGCTACGTCCTCGGTGCCGGCGCGCCGCCCGTGCTCCTGCGGGCCACCCAACTGCCATGCATCGCCGGACGCCAGATCCGCGCAATCGCCCAGGCGCATGAATCCCACGCCTTTCGGTCCTCCCAGTTTGTGCGCGCATCCGACCACGAATGCCTCCGCCATCCCGGGCGTTCCGAACACATCCGCCGGCAGTTTGCCCAGCCACTGCGACGCATCGCAAAAATGAACCGCCGGCCGCGCGGCGCCATCAGGGTTTCCCCAAGGCGGCATCGCCCATGTTTCACCCGTCTCGTTGTTCGCCGCCATCCACGCCGCCACCGTCCTCGCGCCGGTCGCCGCGGCCGCGGCCAGTTCATCCGCATCGACCCTCCCGGCGCCACACCACCTCCCCGCCGGCTCGCGCACCGCCGGATGCTCGTACGGCGAAATGACAACCCGCCACGCCCCATCGGACGCGCGTTCGTTTGCTTCCCGGCATCCGCGGAAAAACGCATTGCACGCCTCTGTCGCTCCACCGGTAAAAACAATCCGCTCAGGATCCGCCGTTCCCGTCAAATCCGCCAACCGCTCGCGACACTGCTCCAGCTCATCCCGCGCCGCCGCCGCCTCACGATACAAACTCGACGCATTGTGCCACAACCGGTCCTGCACACCCAGCCACGCCTCCCGCGCCGCCGGACACAACGGCGTCGTCGCATTGTGATCAAAATAGGGCATTATGGTTCACGGTGCAGTAGTCCGCCGGGCTCCGGCGGACGGGGTTCACGGTTCACGGTTCACGGTTCACGGTTCACGGGGTATGGGGTATGGGGCTCATGTGGCCCATAGGCCCCATAGGCCCCATGGGCTCATTCTCACCATACACGATCAGGCTCATGAGGCACGCTCACCTCCAGAAATTCCTGCCAGCAAATCCCTGGCGGTCGTGCCAGACTCGCCGCCGGAGACAGTGAGCATCGAGATGAAAGATTCGACACCCGCAGTTCCCCCGCACATCGCGATGATCCAGATGGGCACGGCCTTCTGGCTTTCGAGCCTCGTGTACACCGCCGCGAAGATCGGCCTGGCCGACCACCTGGCGGACCGCCCGAAGTCGGCCGCCGACATCGCCGAAGCCGTGGGAGCGCACCCGCGCGCGCTGCATCGCTTCATGCGCACGCTCGCGAGCTTCGGCATCCTCGCCCATCGCGACGATGACACGTTCGAACTCACCGATCTGGGGGCGACTCTGCGGAAAGAGGCCCCGGGGGCGGTTCGCTCGACCGTGCTCACCATGGCCAGCCCGTGGGCCTGGCAGGCCTTCGGAGCGTTCGAGTACTCCCTCGAAACCGGCAAGCCGGCCATGGACAAGATTTTCGGGATGAACATCTTCGATTACCTGGCCCGGCATCCCGACCAGGCCGCGCAGTTCAGCGAGTCGATGGTCGGCATTCACGGGCCTCCGAATCCTCGCCAACTGCCGCCAGGCAATGAAAAAGCACGCGAAGCTCCTCATCGTCGAATTCGTGCTGCCGGAGGGCAATACGCCGCACTTCGGCAAGCTGGTCGACATGGTCATGCTCGCCATCCCGGGCGGAGAAGAACGCACGGCAAACGAGTACCGGACGCTCCTCGACGCCGCCGGATTCACCATGACCCGCGTTGTGCCGACCGCCTCGGACGTAAGCATCGTCGAAGCCGAATTGAAGTAGCCTGAACCCTCGGCTACGATGGAAAAATACAGCAAGTGTCGCGAAAAGCCCAATCCATCCTGACCGCATTGAGCATCGTTGCGAATATCGCGATGCTCGCGGCGTATTTGTTGCTATTACACGGCGAGCCCGCGCAGGCCGAAAGTCCATTCAAGAACACGGCCACACCAACTCTCGAAATACCTGCGGGATGGCGCCCAAATTCAGATGAACACACGTCAGCTCCGGACTTGTCCGGCACGCCGCCAAGGCAAACTCAACCAGACACGGACGCTGGACCGTCCGCGAAAAGCTTTGTCAGATACAGAATCAGGGCCAAAGACATGCTGCTGCAAGCAATGCCTTCTGTAGTCGGCCCGGACGGAAAATTGACGCCCGACGCCATTGCAGACCTGCGCTTGAGCGAAAAGCAGGCCGAGACGCTGAATATCAGCCTCGAAACATGTCTTGAGCAGATCAAGGCTTTGGAAGCTCAAGCCGCTGTGTTGGTCTCGGAGGATGGCGGCCAATATTATAAGATTCCGGGCCTGTCAGAACAGGCGGAGGACTTGATAATGGATCTCGCCGATCAAACCGAAGTCGTACTGCCCGGCGATGCGGGAAGATCATTGTTCGAATCGATCATTACAGGTCCTGTCCTTGGCGCCATACGTTATGAGCGTCAAGTATTTGTCCAGGGAGAAGGGAAAAATATCTCACTTTCCGTCGTCTACCATGAAGGCGACAATTTTATAGGCAGCCGCCATTACTCACCGACAGTCGGATCCTGGAATGCCCGATACGACAACATCATTGGCCAGGAATAGGCCGGATGCATCCATGAAATGCATCTGTCACCGACTGCTCAATCGCTTGAATGCGATTTTGCAGGTATCGCTTTGCTTTAATTGTATATTCATTCTCCTGATTCTGCTGCGCCTCCAGACAGCAGGCACGCAATCTGACGTGAATCCCGATCCTGGCACGCCGAATTCGGCTCAAGGCGTTTCGGCAAGGTTGGAGGACGAATCCTCGGACGATGCCAGTACGCTGACTCATGATGCGCTTCAGAGCCCACCTACCCACGAACTCCGAAAAGCGGCGATGGAATTGTGGAAACGTGACAGGATTTCAGAGGATCATTTTTTCGTTCCGCTGATTGCCCTCGCGGAGCGACATGCGGCCCTTCGCAATTCTTCCGGGCTTGCGACATTGACGCTCCCCATGAGAAATCTTCCCTTTTTGGAAGATATGTGCGATGGCCTGGAAATACACGATTCTGACAAGCAATCTTTTTTGCGAACGGCCAGGTATTTAAAGGAACGATATTCTGAAATACTGTCCAATGGCCTCATCGAGTCGGAGGTGCACGATGATTGGGCCATGTATCGTTACAGAATAAGCCAATCCGAGCGCAAATTGTTTCTTGATCAGGCGTTGGAATTGTATCGGGAGATTCTGCCTGATCAGGTGGCCGAATGGGTTGTGTCTTCGAGTTACGGCAAACTCGATTCGGCCGATGAAGAGGTATTGGTTCGCGAAGTTTATTTGCAGACAATCGGCACAATGAAGAAATACCGGATCGAACACTTCACACCTGACGGTGATTTTAGGTCGAGTGGAGAGTATGTGAAGTGATCCGAGTGGCATTGTGGGCTTCATCCCCTCCCCACCATCAACACCGGCCCCTCATCACTGACCTCTGACCTCTGACCCCCTGACCTCTGAACACTGATTCACTGGCCACTGATTCACCGACTACCGATCACCGCCCCCCTGCCCTCCCTCCACGTTCACATCATCAAAATGGATTGGTTTATTCGCGAACGGGGAGCCGAGGACGGAGGCGCGTCCCTGGCCGGGGGAGCCGGTCAGTTTTGTGTGGAGGGTGGGATCGGCGGGGGCGGTTGTGCCGTCGCGCCAGACGCGCGCCTCGGCGGACCAGTCGTCGCCGGAGCCGGCGACTTTCAGTTCGACGAACCACCAGGCCTGATCGGTCCAGGCATCGAACGGGGTTTCGGCGATGACTTCGTCGCCTTTCAGCAACTCGAGTTTTTTCTGGGCGGGCACGACGCGCGCTTTGAGGCCGGAAAGCCCGTAGAGCCCGACACCGAAACGCGGAAACGAGCGCCGGCCTTTGGCGGCAAACACCTTGGCGCGCACCGTAGCGGCCTGTCTGAGCGACGGCCCGACGAGCACCACGCCGTCGACGACCGGTTCGGCGCGCAATTCGAGCACCTTGTTCTGATCCGACACCGCCTCCACCGCCCACTCGCCTTCGACGACCATGAAGCTCTCGGGCACGGGGCCGGGCTCCAGCTTCTCGAAGTCCTCGGTGGCCGCGCCGGCGTCCTGGGCCTGCGCGGTTGCGGCGAGCACGCCGGCCACGAGCGGTGCGAGCAGGGGAAACCAATCCATGGCACTTACGATTGCGCGGCCCGGCCTTGTGGCAAACGATCCGTGCATGTCAAACGCCGCTCTTTCCCGACTCGCCGCCGCGCTCGCCGCCGCCGGCGTCATCCTCGGCGCCCTCGGGGCTCACGGCGCCGTGCACGACGCCCTGGTCGCGCGCCAGTCGACCGGCACCTGGGAAACCGCCGTCCTGTACCACCTGCTCCACGCCGTCGCCCTCTGGGCCATGGCAGGCCAGGCAGCGCAGGCCGGCCGGCGTGTCGCGGCGCCCGCCTGGCTCCTCCTCGCCGGCATCGCACTTTTTTCCGGAAGCCTCTACGTCCTGTCGCTGGCGCGCGTCCCGGCCCTCGGGCCTGTCACGCCGCTCGGAGGCCTCTGTTTCATCGGTGGCTGGGTGTGGCTCGCTGTGCGGCCGGTGCGTGGCTCCTGAAAGGACACAA
>CAZYHO010000131.1:0-10885 GCA_964647495.1 uncultured Akkermansia sp.
AACGATCGTTCATATTCCGTGAACAATGGTGACGCTCACCACATTGTTCCCTAAGGAACTCGGCCAAGAATAATTCGCCAATTACTTAAAATGTTTTAACGACAGGAATGGGAATCAATTGGACTTCCGCAGGCGATTTGGCAGTTCTCGGGCAGGGCGGCGCATCTTGCCCGCCGGACGGGGCGTCACGCCCCGTCCATCGAGCGTCCCGCTCCTTGATGCTGTCCTGTTGAGACGCGAGCGCAAAAAGCCCGAGGCGTCGGAGTGGAAATGCGTTTTTCAACAAGTTATGCAACATCGATCAACGAGTTACGCAACAAACGGCCTTGTGTGGGGACTTTTTGCGCTCGCGTCTGTTGAGAGCGGCTCCCGAACGAGCGGTGCATGAGTTGTGCGTGTGGACTGGATTGAAGTCGAAACGCATCGCCATCAACGCGATCCCTCCGTATGGTGGCCACTGACGAGGGACGCCTTCCAGCAGGCCGTGGAGAATGGCAAACCGCCGCCAGGCAACGCCGCCTGTGGCGGCGAACAGCGCGGCTGCCGCCGGGTCCGGAATCACAGGTATTTTTGAACAATCCGAACGGCAGGGGAGCTTCCGGCTTCTCCTGGGCAAATACCTGGAGAATAGTCTTGTTGATTCCTCCTTGACTGCATAAAAGTCGGCATGCTCGACCGCGAGGAATGCCGCCCGAGCGGGCGGCTTCTTCTCGTTCCTCATTCCATGTGCACACGGCGTTGGGCGCGGGCAAGCGCCCGCGCTCCGAGAATCCCCGAAACAAACGAAACCAATGAAATCACAATCCCACTGCGCGGCATTCGCTGCCTTCATCTCGATCATCGCCATCACAGCGTTCACCGGCTGCTCAAGTCCTGCGGCCCGCCACGATGTTCGCGTCGACCGCCGCCACGATACCGCCGACCGGGTCGACGATCGCGTCGACGCCCGGCAGGACAACCGGGAGGATCGCCGCACCGACCGGCAGGATCGAGTCGACACACGCTACGGCTACTGATGGCATGAAAGCGGCCGGGACTTCAGCAGGTAATGCTTCCGGCCCCCTCCTTCCCGCCGGCAGTCGCAGCGCCGGCCACTTTACCGGGAACCCGACGTGAAAGACAGCGGAACCATGGACGGCGCCGGCACCTTCCAGGCGTATCGCTCGCATGCCGAACTCACTGCGATCGGAGAGCAGTTGCGCGAGAAGTGCCCGCTCAAATCGCACGCCAAATGGCGACCGGCGCACGATCGCCCCTCGCCGCTGCTGTTGCTCGAAAAGTCCAACAGGGGCCGTATCCCGGAGCTGATTCCCATCCGTTACGGGCGCATGATGCAGTCGCCCTTCGCGTACTATCGCGGGACGGCGCTCAGCATGGCCGCGGACCTTGCCACGACGCCGGTGAACGGCCAGCGTGTCCAGGCCTGTGGCGACTGTCACCTTTGCAATTTCGGAGGGTTCGCCACTCCGGAGCGGCGCGTGATTGTCGACATCAACGACCTTGACGAGACCCTGCCCGCCCCGTGGGAGTGGGACGTGAAGCGTCTCACCGCAAGCTTCGTGCTGGCCAGCCGGCACAACGGCCACAGCGAAGACGACGCGCGCGAGGCGGCATTGTCCTGCGTGCGTTCGTACCGCAAGAGCATGGCCGAGTTCGGCCAAATGCGCGTCCTGGACATTTGGTACTCAAGCATCGACCTGGACAAGCTCATTGCCGCGTTCCCGGACAAAGAAGCCCGCACTCGTGGACAGCGCCGCCTCGCCAGGGCTCGCCGCCGCTGTGTCGTGGAGCATGATTTCCCGAAACTTGTGACGAATGCCGTCGCCGGACCCGTCATCAAGGACAATCCGCCGCTGATCTATCACCCGAGCGGCTACGGGTGTGAAAAATTCATCGCATCCATTCAGAGTGCCTTCGCCGCCTATCGCGATTCCCTTCCGGAGCATCGCCGTCTGCTTCTGGACCATTACAACTTCAGGGATCTCGCGTTGAAAGTGGTGGGGGTCGGCAGCGTCGGCACCATCTGCGCCGTGGTTCTCACCATGGCAAGTGATCGTGACCCTCTGTTTCTCCAGGTCAAGCAGGCGCGTCCCTCGGTCCTGGAACCTTACGCAGGCAAGAGCGTCTACGCCAACCACGGCCAACGGGTCGTGGTCGGGTGCAAACTCGTGCAATCGGCCAGCGACGTGTTCCTCGGCTGGGCCAAAGGGCCCCGCAACCGGCACTTTTATGTCCGTCAGCTCCGGGACATGAAGATCAAGCCACTTGTCGAATTGTATTCCCCGCGAGTCATGCGTCAGTATGCGAAGCTGTGTGGCTGGATTCTTGCCCGATCGCACGCCCGATCCGGCCAGCCGGCCATCATCAGTGGTTACATGGGCGAGGGCGACAGGTTCGACAAGGCCATCGCCGCCTTTTCGGTCGCCTACTCGGATCAATGCGAACGCGACCACAAACTCCTCGCGAATGCCGTGCGTGAGGGAAAGCTGGAAGCGCACATCGAGGACGCCTAGCGTCCATGCCACGAGCGATCGTTCGCACAGATATATTCCCGGGCCGTGGTCCCGGGGGATGTGTCGCGTGCCGTATTGGCGCCTTCGCCGGCGGTTCAGTGTCCTTGGCACTGATCGGAACCGGCCGGCTCCGGCCGGGAGCGAACCGCGCCGCATCAGAGCAATCCTTCGACCGGCAGCCAGCTCATCGCCTTGACCTTCAAGCGCTTCAACAGGCTGGTGGCGGGCTCCGTCCGGTAGAGCACTTCATTGTCCCCCTCATGCGTGGCCCACACGAGGCGGCGTCGATCAAGCTGCACGCGGTAGGCCGTGTGGGCGAGGTCGACTTCCGTTTGCTCGGGGAGGCGTTGCGCGAGGAGCGGGCAATCAAAAAGCACGCCCATTTCGGTGTTCAGTTTGCTTGAGCGGGGATCGAGATTGTATGATCCGACGAAGCCGATTCGCCGGTCGAATGCAAACGCCTTCGCGTGCAAACTCGACCCGCTCGATGCTCCGGCGCCTTTTGATCCGAACCAGCCACGACCCGACCTGCGATGTTGGCTTCCAGCGGTTGGCTTGATTTCGTAGAGTTCGACACCCGCCTCGATCAATAATCTTCGGTAACGCTGGTAGCCCGAATGAACCAGCATGGAGTCCGTGGATGCGAGCGAATTGGTGATCACGACAACCCGCAGTCCGCGCTGGCGCGCTCCAGACAGGAGGGCCACACCGTTTTTCCCGGGCACGAAGTAGGGCGACACAAGGAACAACTCGTCTGTGATCTTTTCGACAACCTCGCGCAGCTTGGGGGCGAGGTGGGTGTCCGACTTTGAGGAGCAAGTGAGAACTTTGTCCGGATGATCGCGCACGATGGTCGCCTGACCCCAGAAACAGGTCATGGCGCCGTTCAGGAATTGCCGGACGAACTCGCTGTCCCGCACGGCATCGGCGTATGCGGACTGCCCCGCGCCGGTGTGATGCGTGACGAGAGCGTGGCGTTTCGCGGCGGATTCCGCCGGAGTGCAGACCTGTGGCGAAAGCGCGGAGATCGGGACCGCGGTTTGGTGGGTCCAGTACAGCTCGAAGGCGCTGGACACTTCTTCGACCACCGGCCCGATGACTGCCAGGTCGAGATCGGCGAAATTTGATCCTGCGCCCGCCCCAAAGTACTCGGATCCGATGTTGCGGCCGCCGACGACTGCTATCTGCCCGTCCGCGATGAATGATTTATTGTGCATCCGCCTGTTCATGCGCGCGAAGTTGGCGGCGATGCCGATTCTGCGGAGCGTACGCAGGGCCACCGGGTTGAACATCCGCACCTCGACATTCGGATGGCTGTCGATGATGAGGAGTTCCGCGTCGCAAGGCGCCGTGCCCACATCGTCGAGCAGCAGGCGCACGCGCACACCGCGGTCCGCCGCGCGGAGCAGACGCTCGACCAGGAACCTGCCGACCATGTCCTTGTTCCAGGTGAAATACTGCACATCGAGGCTGGACTGTGCTGAATCCGCGAGGACCAGACGTGCGGCCAGCGCATCGCCGGCGTCCGCGAACGGGTGGAGGCCGGACTGGCCCGGATGCGCCGCGACGATCGGTTGCACCGCCGCCGCCAGCCCGCCGTTGCCGGCCTCCGATGGCTGGTTCAATCCAGTGGTGGACGCGAGGACGGCGTACCGGTTGTCCGGGCATGACACCGCGTCAAGCCCAACAGATGGCGGATGCCGGCTGTCTCGCAATGTCGGGTCCATCGGACCAATTAACAGAACGATGTGGGCATGCCAAGAGCTTTTCGGGGCCGGCACAGGCGGCAGGATGGATCGATTGTTGTTGTGAACGCGAAGCCCCTCCACTATGGACCGATGCCTCATGCGGCGGGACAGCTTGCGGGGATTCATGACTGGAATATTCGCCTGGCGCCAGATTCCACCTTGTCTTGATATCCCAGGGCTCCCATCCGGCCGCAAGCCAGCCTCCACCCGACGAGAACCGGCCATGCGCCATTCAACGTTATGCACTTCAAACGCTCAATGCCACGACCGTCCCCAACCCGTCCGTCGGTTCCTGGTGGTTACACATGGATGACGCGGGTCCTTGGGATCGCGGCGACAATGCTTTTGGTTGGCGCCTGCGGTGGCCTGCCCAAGGGCGGCAACAAGACACCATCGTCCGCGATCAAGAATGCCGGCGGAACCGCGCTCGCGGCGTCGGTGCGGACGCGGACCGCCGGGCGCCCCGGGCTGAGCGGCCTGCACCCGCTTCTGGAAGCGCAAGACGCCCTGGCCGCGCGCCTGGCGCTGGCCGACGCGGCGGAACGCAGCCTCGATGTGCAATATTTCATCTGGAACAACGACATGTCCGGCAAAGTCCTCGTCTATCGCCTGCTCAGCGCGGCGGACCGGGGTGTGCGAGTGCGCCTGCTGCTCGACGACCTCGGCACAATGCCGACCGACGAGATCCTGCTGACGATCGACAGCCATCCGAATGTCGAGGTCCGGATGTTCAACCCTGTGGCCATGCGGTCGCTCCGGGTTCTCGGCATGGCCGCTGACTTTGCCCGTATCAACAAGAGGATGCACAACAAGTCATTCACTGCGGACGGGCAGATCTCGATCGTCGGCGGCCGCAACATCGGCGACGAATACTTTGGCGCGCATGCCGCGGGGAATTTTGCCGATCTCGACGTGGCGGTCATCGGGCCGGTGGTGAACGAGGTTTCCGATGCCTTCGACCTTTACTGGAATCATCGGGCCTCGGTGCCGATCTCGGCGCTCTCCCGGCAGGATACGACGCCCGGCCAGCTCGCCGGGAAGCGCGCGGCGCTCAGTGCGCACCACACGGCCGCCACCCGGTCCGAATATGCCGATGTCATGCGGCGCAGCGAGTTCGCGCGTCAGCTCAAGCGCCGCTCGCTCACATATCTATGGGGACCCGCCTCGATCGTGAACGACCATCCCGACAAAGTGCTTTCCTCCTCCGCGGATACGAGCACGCATCTCGCGCCGCAGCTTCGGGATGCGGTGGACAAGACGACACGGGAGCTGTTTCTGGTGTCGCCGTACTTTGTGCCCGGCAAACAGGGAGTGGCGTTGCTGGCCGGGGCGCGCCAGCGCGGACCGAGGGTGGTGGTGATCACGAACTCGCTGGCGTCGACTGATGGCGTGCCGGTGCATTCCGGATACCAGCGCTACCGCAAGGCATTGGTCGAGGCCGGAGTCGAACTCTATGAAGTGAAACCCACGGCCACCGCCCTCCGCCGGCGATCGGGCAGCGGCTTGTTCGGGTCGAGGGGAGCGGGCGCCTCGAGCGGCGCGAGCCTGCACGCGAAGACGTTCGCGTTCGATCGCGAAATCGGTTTCATCGGCTCATACAACCTCGATCCACGCTCAAGCCGGCTGAACACCGAAATGGGTGTGTTTTTCGACTGTCCGGAGCTTGCAAAGCGCCTGCCCGAGGAAATCGAGCGCACTCTCGCCACCAGCGCTTATCGCGTGGAACTCGATGACGGCCACCTTGTGTGGGTCACGCGCGAAGGTGACCAGGAGGTGCGCTACAAGACCGAACCCGACGCCAGCAAGCGAAAGCGTTTCATGTCATGGATGCTGAGCTGGCTGCCGATCGAAGGCCTGCTCTGATGATCGGGGAGTTTCCGGCCCGGGTGTGAAACGAAACGCATCGCCATCAACGGGATCCGTGCGTATGGTGGCGCTCCGATGAGGGACGCCTTTCACCAGGCCAAAAAGATCGCCAAACCGCCGCCGTTGCCGCGGGCGCGGCGGGTGGTGGCGGGTTCGCCTGTGCGGCCGGCGGTGCTGGCTCCGGCGGCCGGGCCGGTGAGCCGGATCCTGAACCCGGCGGAGCTGGATCCGTTGAAGAACCTGCTGCTGTTCGCGCAGTCGGTGGTGGAAGGCTGGCTGGCGGGCAAGCACAGGTCGCTCGATTTCGGCTCGAACGCGGAGTTTGCGGAGCACCGGGCGTACGTGGCGGGAGATCCGGTGTCGCAGGTCGACTGGCGCGTGTACGCGCGGAACCGGCGGCTGGTGGTGCGGCGGCAGCGGGAGGAAAAAGAGATGACCGGGTATCTGGTCGTGGATGTGAGCGGGTCGATGTCGTACAAGGGATCGGGGATCGAGCCGAAACGGCTGCGCGCGGTGCGGACCGCCGCCGCGCTCGCTTACCTGATGCAGCGGCAGGGCGACAAGTTCGCGCTGGCACTTTTCAACACGACGCTGGCGCGCGTGCTGCCGCCGGGCGGGACGCGGCGCCACCTGCACGACATCGTTTCCGCGCTCGAATTCGCCGGCAAGCACACCGGCGGGATGACGCGGGCCGACGCCGCGCTCGACCTGTGCGTGCCGCTTTTCAAGCGCCGGGGCAGCCTGATCGTGATCTCGGATTTTTTCACGAACCTCGATCGGCTCTTCGACGCCGTGGCGCAGTTCCAGCACCGGCGGTTCAGGATCCTGCTGCTCCACGTGCTCGATCCGGACGAGATGCATCTGCCGGACGTGCCGCTGGCGCGTTTTGTGGACATGGAAACCGACACCGAACTGCAAGTGGCGCCGGACGAGGTGCGCCACGCGTACGAGCGTGAGATGCAGGCGATGATGAAGCGGCTGCGCGAGGAGTCGCTCCAGCGCGGGATCGAATACCAGGTGCTGCACACCGAAAACCCGTACACCCAGGCCCTCGAGGCCTGGCTTGGCCTGCGCCGCGCCTGAGCTTCGCGTGTTGCCATGAGTTTTCTCAACGCTGGCCTCCTCTCGCTGCTTGCGCCGCTGCTCGCGCTGCCGCTCGCGATCCACCTGCTGAACCGGCGATTCCCGAAAGCCGTGCCGTTTCCCGATCTGGAGCGCCTGCGCAAATCGATGGCCGAGCGCTCGCAGCTCGCCCGCTGGCGGCATTGGGTGATGACCGTGTTGCGCACGCTGGCGATCGCCGCGGCCCTTTTCGCGTTCCTGAGGCCGGTGATTCCGCGCCTGGGGTCGACGCCCGGCGCCGGCACGCAACCGGCGCGCCGCGCGCTGCTCGTCATCGACCGTTCGCTCAGCATGGAACATCAGGCGGGATCCGAGGTGCCCGCCTCGCGCCGCGCGGTGGTCGAAGCCGGCAAAATCCTCGGCACCCTCGGTCCGAACGACGCCGCCAATGTCATCGTCGCCGGGCTGAAACCACAGGCGCTCCAGCCCGGGTTCACCGCGCAGGCCGACTCCCTCCGCACCGCGCTCGCCATGCTGCCACCGGCGGCCGAACGCGCCTCCATCGCGCCGGCCGTGGCGCTGGCCTCCACGCTGTTGCAAGGCGGATCCGGGCGCGGCGAAGTGTATTTCATTTCCGACTTCCAGCGCTCCAATTGGGCCGACGCCGAATTCAGCACGCTCCCGGAAGACACGCGCGTCTTCTTCGTCGATGTTTCCACCGCCGCCGATCGCCCCAATACCGCCGTGCTCGAAGTGAGCACCGCCACCGCCACAGTCTCGACGCGCGAAACAGTCCGGCTCGACGTGCGCGCGGGGAATTTCACCGATGGCGCCATCGTCCTGCCGGTGGAGGCGATCATCGACGGACGCCAGTCGGTGTCCGGCCAGGTGCCGCTTGGCGCCTGGTCGACCGGGCGCATCGCGCTGGAACTCGAAGCGCCGGGCGAGGGGTGGCATGTGATCGAAGTGCGCACGCCGGATGACGCCTTGCCGGCGGACAACCATCGCTGGCTGGGCCTTGAAGTCCGGCCGCGCCAGGAGGTGCTTGTCATGACGGATGCTCCCGAAGCGCGCCCCTCCGGCGCGTCATTCGTGATGGCCGCGCTCGATCCGTACGATGACCTTTCCGGGGCCTACGCGCCGCGCCGCACCGCCACTTCGGCGGTCACGCCCGCGCAGCTCGCCACGGCGTCCGCCATGGTCTTGACGCAGGTGGGCGCGTTGTCGCAGGACCTCGTCCGCCGCCTGGCCGGAGCGCTCGAGCACGGCAGCGGGCTCGTCTATTTCCTCGACGGCGAACACGATCGCGAAAACCTGGACGCCCTGAACGAAGCGGCGGGCGGCGCCGCGCTCCCGTTCCACCTCGCCGGCCGCCTGACGACGGATAATTTCGGCGGCACGCCGCAAAAGCTGGCCCGCGGCGAGTTCGAGTCGCGTTTCCTCCGGCTTTTCCGCGGCAGCGACCGCCAGGCGCTGGCGCTGCTTGAGTTTTACGCGATCCAGCGGGCCTTGCCGACCGGGCGTGGCGAGGTGGTGCTCTCGTTTTCCGACGGCACGCCCGCGCTCGGCATCGCGGAGATCGGTCTCGGCACCGCGGTGCTCGCGAATTTCGCGCCGGCCGAGCTGTCGAGCAATCTGGCGCGCCAGCGGCTCTTTCCCGCGTGGATGCAGGAACTGATCAAGAACTTGCGACCGCTCGACCGGCCCGAAACCGCGCCCGAAGTGGGCGCCACACTGCTCGTCGACGGCTGGCGGCGCGATCTGGAGGAAGGCGCGTTCGCCGGTCCCGATGGGCGCGTCATCGGATTGGCCCCCGTGCCGGATGGCGAACGCGCCACGGCCGGTGTGCTTGCCGACCGCCCCGGCCCGTACGCGTTGACCGCGGGCGGACGAACCGTCTGGCTCGGAGTCGCGAACCCGAGTGCCGAGGAAGCGGATTTGCGGGCCATCGACAGCGCCGAGCTGACACGGCGGGCGGGCGAAGTCGGGCAGGGCAAAGCGGGCGGCCATTTCGTGAGCGGCCTCGACGACTACGAGCAGCTCGCGACCGGGAAGCCGGCGCATCAATGGTTTTTGTTCGGGCTGGCGGCTCTGTTGCTGGTGGAAATGCTGCTCTTCCGGCCATTCCAGCGCGTCATCCGGCCACCGTCGCCGCCGTCGCCGCCGCCGCCGGCCCCGTCGCCGTCATGAATCTCGCCCCGCTGAGCGCAGTTCTTGTCTGGGATCCGGTGGCGCCGCCGGTTCTCATCGTAGTGCCGGCGCTCGCGCTGGCCGGATTCGCGGCGTGGACGTACCTGCGCGCCGGCCCCAGGCTTTCGATGTGGCGGCGCCAGTGCCTGCTTGCGCTGCGGCTCGCCGCCATCGCGCTGGTGGCCGTTCTGCTTTTTCAGCCGACCGAGGAGGAATCCTTGCCGCGCCCCGAAGTGCGCCGCGTGCTCCTCGCGGCCGTCGATGTTTCCCAAAGCATGGCGGAAACCGACGGCCCGCAGCAGGCCCGCCGCCTCGACGCCGCGCGGCAGGCGCTCGCGGAATCCGGGATCCTGGACACGGATGCGCTCGGCGAAGTGCGGATCTTCGCTTTCGATGCGGACGCCAGGCAGGTGATCGCCGAGGCCCTTCCGGCCCTGGATGCCGCCGGCGAAACAACGCGTTTTCACCAATCCCTGACCACGGTCCTGGGCGCCTTGCGTCCGGGCGAGCGATCGGATGGCCTGTTTGTGTTCACGGACGGGCATGACTTCGAAGCCGTGACCGCCGCCCGCACCGGCCAGGCTGCCCGCGCGCGCCAGACGCCGATTTTTCCCGTGATGCTCGGCAAGACACAGGTCGTGCCGGACGTGGCCGTGTACATGGCTTCCCACCAGCCGTACACGTTCGTCGGGCAACGGACGCGGTTGCAGGCGGTCGTCCGGTTCACGGCGTGCGAGAACCAGCCGGTCCGTGTCGAGTTGCTCCGCGAAGGCGTTCTGGTGCGCGACCGGATCGTCGATCCGGCGGGCTCGGCCGAGGCGACGGTCGCCTTCGATGTCAGCGAGGAACAGCCGGGGCAATACGAGTACGAAATCCGCGCCGTCGCGCTGCCGGGCGAGCGCGCCACCGAGAATAACATCGCGTTCACGTTTCTCAATGTCACCAACGCGCGCATCCCCGTCCTCCTCCTGGAGGGCGAGCCACATTGGGATACCACGTTTCTCCAGCGCACACTCGTCCGCAACAAACGCATCGCGCTGGATGCCGCCGTGGCCCTCGGCGACGGAAAACCTCACCTCGTGCGCCACCCGCCGGGACCCGAACCCTTTCACCTGCCCCGCAATCAGGCAGGCTTCCAGCACTACCCGGTCATCATCGTCGGCCGCTCCATCGACCGCATGCTCGATGCCGAAGCGGTCGAGGCGCTGGCGGGCGCCGTCAGCGATGGCGGCATCACTCTGATTTTTGCGCGTGGCGCGCCGGGCGAGCACGCAAGCTGGCAGGATCTCGCGCCGGCCGACTGGGAACCGTCGGCGGCCGGACCGGTCAAAGTCATGGCCACGGGCGGCGGCGGCGAATTCGTGCCCTGGGATGTGCTGCGCGGCGCCCCGGGCGGCGTCGAAAACCTGCCCGAACTGCCCCTGGTCCGCGCCGTCAGGGAACCGAAGACACTGGCCGCGGTCGAAGCCATGGCCGAAGACACGCAGCAGAAAAACGTGTCTCCCG
>CAZYHO010000132.1:0-10826 GCA_964647495.1 uncultured Akkermansia sp.
TGGTTGTTTTCATTATTCTCAGTGGGTTGTGGGTTGCCCTGCAACGAGGTTCCGGCGTGACGTATTTTTCCAGGTAGCGCGAAAAAGCAGGCAAGAGCGGGAGGATTTTCGTTTCCCGGCCGTGGCCCGTTCAGCGGGCGAAATTACCGGTGGGCGGAAAGCGGGGATCGGCGTTCTTCCAGTCGAAAGTGCCGTAGAAGGAGCCGGAGGCGCTGACCACGCGGCCGGTGGTGCCCGTGGCGATCCGGGCGCCGGGAAAACCCTTCGGCCGGTTTCGATTTCTTTCGTGTGGATGGGCTCGCGCAAGATGCCGCCGTGGGCATCGACATAAAAAACACCGATGTCGTTTCCGAAGTCGGTGAAGGCGAGGAAGTTGGCGAGCGAGGCTTCCTGCGCGTGGACCTGGTAGCCGGCTTGCTCGAAGGCCGGGGCCAGCACCTGGAGCATCGGCGACTCGATCCCCATCCCTTTGACCTGGAAAAGCATCGCGCGCCGGGAGACCGGTCGTGCCGCTGACGCTTCGCGTGGCGCGCCCGCCGGCCGGACGTTGACGATGAGCAACCGCCGCCCGTCCCGGAACCGGGCGGAGACCGAGCCTCCCGCGGAAAGGCTGACCGCCTCGATCTCCGGATAGCTCCGCAAGATGGCGGCCACGGCCACGGCGTCCGCTTCCGCATCGTCTCCCGGCAGCGCGACGACCTGCTCCGCCACCGCGTCCAGAATCTCGTGGCGCCGGCTATCGGAGATCGGCGTCACCGGGCCGGGCGGCGCGATCGCCGCGATCCGCAGAAAACCCTGCAATCCCTCCCGCTCGAGGCTCACCGAGCGGTGCTCGCTCAGGAGGATCGGCTCCCGGTTTTCGGGGAACTGTCCGTCCCACCTCTGCACCTCGAAGTAATCGAGCGAGGGATTCCCCTGCCAGGAAAGCTCCAGCCGATCGGCGAGCGGTTCCACCCGCGTGATCCGGAACGTCTCCTGCGCCATCAATGTGCCGAAGGTCAGCAGCGCGCCCGCCATGCCGGTCAGCCATCGTCCGCTGCCGCCTGAATAAGGGATTCCCGCTTTCATGTTGTCGGAAAATAAGTGCAGGCACTCACTTCATCCAGAGAAAACAGCTCGCGAGGGAAACGCGGGAATGGGAGCGGATGGCGGCTGCCGCGCGCTCAAGGAAATGTGCGGAATTCCTCAGACCGGAGCAGGTCGGCGCACCGGGTGGCGAGTGAATCGGGATCCGTTTGAAATGCCGTGCGCTCGGCGGGCGTGGGCGGGCGCTGGAAGAGGTGGTGAGTGAGCCAGGTCAGTTGGACGGCGGCGTCGGGACCGGCTTTGCGGCGGGCCAGAGCGGCGAGAGCGTCGGCCTGCGTTTCGAGGAACCCGGCGGTGGGCGGAGCGGGAAAGGGAGCCCATTCGCGGTATAGCCCGCGCCGGACGGAATCGGGAGCGGCATCCGGCGGCCCGCCCTGCCGGGGGTCGAGCGTGCCGGCGGCGAAGAGGACAGCATCGCGCCACTCGCTGCCGCCCAGCATCAGTGGTTTCCGCGACGGCGACGCCACCTGGAGGAGCAACGTGCGCTTGGCGGCGGCGGGCCATCCGCCGGCGACCAGGGCGGCGGCCACGCTGTCGATGCGCCCGGCATCCGGGGGTGGTTTCGCGGACCACATGGCCAGGGTGGAAGGTTCTCCTATGAGTGGGTGTCCCAGGCCTTCCGAGAGGTACACGGCGGCCAGTCGCGCGAAAAACCGGGCGCCTTCTCCTTCGAGCCAGGTGGCCAGGGCTCGGCGGCCGGCGCCCGGCGGAGCGATGGCGGCCGGCGCCGAACCGCCGGCGAGGATGGCCGGCAGGCTGGGCGGCATCGCGGGAGGTTCCATGCCGGCCGGCGCGCCTTCGCCCAGGGCGGGAAGCGAGACCGCTTCCGGCAGGGTGCGCCGCACCGCCGTCACTTTTTCCGCCAGCCGCGCGATCTGCGCCTGCTGGTCAAGCGTGAAGAAGGCGTCCATCGCCGGCGAGGTGCTGAAAAACGGGCTGTGCGCATCCGCCTGGTGCGTCTCCTGCACCGCGCGCGCTGCCGTGGCGATGGCCTCGGGCGTGTCCGCTTTCCGGGCGGTCGTCCAGGCGGTCCACCACGGGGCGTTGAGCGAGTGCGCGGGGGGAGCGCCCGCCAGGCCGAGCGCGTCGAGCCATCTCGCCAGCGGCTCTTCGAGCAGGCCGCGGGTGGCGGCGAAAGCGGCCAGAGTGCCGGCCGGTTTCCGATGCCAGGCCCAGGCGGCCCGCACGTACTCCGCCGTCTGCGGGAGGAATTCGGCGGCCACGATGAGGGCGAATTCGCGGCGTTTCGCCTCGAGCGCGGCTTCTTCCTCCTCGAGCGCCTTCATCGTGCGCGCGTGCTTTCGCAGAGTGTCAGCTGCGGCGACCGAAATCTGGTTCCATGCGGGCGTCCCGTCCGCCGCCGGCGCGTAGGCCCGGGAGTGGGCGAAAATGGCCACCAGACCGGCGGCTTCCTCCGAAGGCAGCGGCAGGGACGGATGGTCGTGGCAGCGGGCGCACGTCAGGTCGATCCCGAGAAACACGCGCGCCGTTCGCTCCGCTTGCTGTCCGCTCCACTCGATCACCGTCCGCTCGTAGTCCGCGGAGGCGGGCACCGCGAACAAGTGCCACTGGGTCGCCAGCAGGCCATCGCGGTGTGGCACACCGGTTTCCGCGCCGGGCCTGCTGTCACCCGCCAGCGTGAGGCGCGCCAGCGAGCGCACGTCCCGTGTGCCCCGCAACGCCCCGACCACCCAATCGCGGTATCGCCAGGCATCGCCCGGCTGGGCGGCCGGCGGCACGGTGGCGACCGGCCAGCGGTCCACGTACCCGGTGGCACGCAACCAGACTTCCGTCAGCCGCTGCGGCGCGGTGGCGGCGGCGAGCAGACGGTCCAACACCTTGTCCAGCGCTCGCGGCGAGCGATCCGCCTGGAACGCTTCGACATCGTCCTCCCGCGGAGGCAATCCGCTGAGGACCAGAGTCAATCGCCGCACCAACTGGCGCCGCTCCTCGCTGTTCGGAGGCGGCAGGGACACCGATGGGAGCGGCGGCGGATGTGTCGGCAACGGCGCCATCGCCCAAGGTCGCTCACCGACAGCCAGCACCGGCGTGGCATGCAAGCGCCTGTCCTCGGGCGGCGCCGGACAGAACGACGATTCCCCCGCCGAGGGGAGAACCGCCGCCATTCCAGTCAGAACACTCCATAACCACCGGGCCGCCAGCACAATACGGCGGCTTCTCCGGCAAACCGGAACACGCTGGCGCACTGTGCGGTCGCCTTTCAAGGCAGCACCGGCACCCGCGCTCGATCGATCGATCGGAGCCACGACAGGCCGCCCTTTATACCGTTTGCCTCAGGACGTCGCCTTCTTCAGGATCGGCAGGCCGGTCCGGTCGTTCTCGCTGACTACGTAGCCGTCAGGCAGCTTGTCGATGGCGCCATCCTTTACCTCCCCCGCGAAAAAATAAATCCGCTGCTCACGGCCACCCTTGAGGACGGTGACGCGGCTGTGGAGGTAATAGGTTTTGCCGGATTTTTTGCTGACGGTCGAGAAGGCCATGGTGAGTGCGATGGTTATGGGTTTGACGGCGGACTGGGAACGGAGTGGAAGTCGGGACTAGATCAACCCCGCCTGCTTCAGAGTGCTGTAGGCGCCGTTCTTGTTGATGGTCTTCAACGCACGGGCGGTAAGGCGAACCTGGACAAAGCGGCTGAGTTCCGGAACCCAGACGCGCTTGCTGCGCAGATTCGGGGAGAAAGTGCGGCCAACCTTCTTCACATGGTTGAGCCCGATCCCGCCGTGCTTCTTGGCGAGACCACTGTGATGAATGCGGTTGCCGCGACGCGCGCGGGCACCTGTGATTTGGCAAATACGTGACATGACCGGAAGTGAATCGGAAAGGAGCAGACTCTGGAAAGGGGGGAGCCTTAGCCGTTTTCCGACCCGGGTCAAAAGGAATTTCGCAGCCCCTGCAATCCCCCAATCCCCCCGATCATCAGCCAGTTCAAAGAGGCCGTTGCGCGAACGCGTCGGCATGGGCCAGCTTCAGCCGGAGCCGACAGCGTCATGCGGAAGCCTCTTCCGCTCCATCATGTGCAGCCCGGGTGAGCCCGGTTTTCCGCACAGTGCCCGTGCGGCAACTGGTTCGTGCGGAATACCGTTGAGTTTGAGTTGGAGTCCCGCCTTCAGGCGGAAACGCGAAGCCAAGTGCGGATTTGGTGTGTTCGCACACGCTTCGAAAACCGGCTGAGGCCGGCACCCAACCGGCGGCGGCGATGATCGGCAGTGTACATGCTCACATGAACAGTGAACCGAGTACAGGCGGAGATGCGCTCCCCGTAGTTCGTCTGTCGCCCTATGGGGTAATCTTAATCAATTTTTCATTTTCCCCATCCCCTTGCGGCGACCCAGGGTGGCGCCCGTGGTCCCGCCGAGCGGGCCGTGGCCGCGAGACGGTGCTGGAGGCGAGTGCCAGTGGCTGGGGCTCACGCACGGCCACGCTGGCGGTCAGCGGATCGGCTGGATTCACTGCACAGGCGCGCAGAACGCCGAATCCGGGCGGACACTGGTTTCCGGATAGGCGCTAGTGGACCTGTCACCCTGCGGTGGAGCCGGTGCGCGTGGTCAAACCGGAATGCGTTGACAATCGCGCGCGGTCCGGCGTTGGGTCGGGGATGAGGTGTTTTCTGCAGATGCGGGCGCTGGCCGTGGTCGTCGCGATTTGGGGAGTGGCGGGGTGCGAGCGGGCGCGGTCTCCGGTTTCCGGATCGCCGGGAACGCCAGGCGGTACGGAAGGCGCGGGTTTCGAGGAGAGCACGCGCTGGGCGCACGTGGGATCGGATCTGCGGCCGGATGCGCGGGCCGACTTTGGCGCTCTGGCGAACGGATTGCGGTTTGTGGTGCTGCCGAACGCCGAGCCGCCAGGCCGTGTGAGCCTGCGCCTGTACATCGACGCCGGCTCGCTGCACGAACAGGAGGACGAGCGCGGGCTGGCGCATTTCCTCGAGCACATGGCGTTCAACGGCACGAGGAATTTCCCTTCCGGCCAGATGGTCGAGTACTTTCAGCGCCTCGGCATGGCGTTCGGCGCGGATACGAACGCCCACACTTCATTTCGCGAAACGGTATATAAACTGGAGCTGCCTCCGGGTCCGGACGGGCGGGCGCCTGAGGCGGGCACACTGCTCGACGGGCTGCGGCTGCTGCGCGACGTGGGCGACGGGATGTTGATCGAGCCGTCGGAGGTCGAGAAGGAGCGGGGGATCATCCTGAGCGAAAAACTGGCGCGCCAGACAACCCTGTTTCGCATCATGGAAGAAGGGCTGAAATTCCAACTGCCCGACCACCTCATCTCGAGCCGGCTGCCGATCGGACTGGATGCGGTGATTTCGATGGCGCCGGCGGAGCGCCTGGTCGGGTTCTACCGGCGCTATTACACGCCGGATCGCATGGTGCTGGTGGCCGTCGGGGCGGTCGATGCGCCGGCTCTGCGAACCCGGATCCCGGAGGTTTTCGGATCGATGGCGGCGGGCGCCCCGCAAACCGATCCACCGTTCGGCTCGCTGACCGTGGGGCGCGGCATCACGACCAGGACGCACCTGGAGCCGGAAGCCGGTCATGCGACGATCAGCTTCAGTGTGGCCCGCGACGGCGAGCCGCCTCCGGATTCAGCGGCGGCGAGGCGCGCGGAGATGGTGCGGGATCTGGCGGTGCGAATGATGACGCGCCGCCTGGAGGTGCTCGGCAAAGCGGAGGCCTCCCCCATTCTGCAGGGCCATGTCTCGATCGCCCCGTTCCTGCGCCTGATCGAATTCGCCGAACTGGAGGTCGTTGCCCCGCCGGCGCGCTGGACGGATGCGGTGGCGCTCTGTGCCAGGGAATTGAGGAGAGCGATGGCGCACGGTTTCGCGCGCTCCGAACTGAGCGCGGCGCGCGCCCGGATGCTCGCGGAGCTGGAGAACCAGGCGAGAACGGCGCCGACGCGGAAATCGCGCGATCTCGCGGACGACGTGGTCCGGACACTCGCCGAGGCGAAAGTGCTGACCGATCCGGTGGCCGAGCTGCCGCGTGTGCGCGAGGCGCTGGCTTCCATCACCGCGGAGGAGTGCCACGCCGCCTTGCGGGAGGGATTTGGCAGCAGGGATCTCTCGGTATTCGCCGCCGGAAACCTGACGCTCCATCCGGACAGCGAAGCACTGGAGGCCGCCCTGCAGCGCGGCATGAGCGAACCAACCGATCCGCCTGTCGACGAGGGCGACCTGGTCTTCGCCTACACCGGCTTCGGCCCGCCCGGCAGCGTGGCCGCGCGTACAGAGGTGGCCGATCTCGGCGTGACCCAGCTGGTTTTCGCCAATGGCGCCCGGGCCAGCCTGAAACCGACCGACTTCAGAAAAGACGAGGTGCTCGTCCAGGTCAGCTTCGGCACCGGCAAACTCTCCGTGCCCGCCGGCCGTCCCGGGCTCGAACTCTACACTCAAGGCGTCTTCGAACCCGGCGGCCTCGGACATCACAGCGTGGACGACCTCAAACGCATCCTGGCTGGCCGGACCACGAGCGTCGCGTTCGCCGTCGGCGAGGATGCCTTCGCCCTCGCCGGCGCCACGACGCCCGCCGATCTGGCGGTCCAGCTCCAGTTGCTCTGCGCCTACTTGCACGACCCCGGTTGGCGCCCTGAAGCCGACCGCCATTTCCGCCAGTCCGCGGACGCCCTCTTTGCCCAGGTCGACCACGCCCTGGAAGCCCAGTCCCAGGTAAAAGTTGAACCCTGGTTGCGCGGCGGCGACTACCGGTTCGCCTTCCCCTCGAAGCAGGAAACGCTCGCCCTCACCCTGGATGACGCCAGGGCATGGATCGGACCCGCCCTGAAATCGGGCAGCCTCGACATCGGCATCGTCGGCGATTTCGATCCGGCCGCGGCCGAAACCGCGCTCGCTGCCACCTTCGGCGCCCTGCCAGGCCCGCGCGGCGAACCAAAACCGGCGATCACTCCGCTCGACTTCCCGCCCGCGGGCCGGCATGTGGTCACCTTCCAGTCGAAAATCGCCAAGGGGCTGGTCGCCGCCCACTTCCCGACCACCGATCGCTCCGATATCCAGACCGCCCGCCGCCTCCAGGTCCTCGCCGCCATCTTCAGCGACAGACTGCGCTCACGCGTCCGAGAGCAGCTCGGCGAATCCTACGCGCCCCGTGCCAGCGCCGCCTTCAGCGACGTCTTCCCCGGCTACGGTTACATCTACGCCCACATCCTCGTCGCCCCCGACCAGGCGGACATCGTCAGCGCCGCCGTCCGCGAAATCGCCACCGCCCTCCAGAAGAATGGCGTCTCGGCCGATGCCCTCCAGCGCGCCAGGCTGCCATTGCTCGCCGCCATCGAAGATCAGCGCCGCACCAACGCCTACTGGCTCGGCACGGTCGTCGCCACCGGCCAGCGCGACCCCCGTCGGCTCGATTGGGCACGCTCCTTATCCGCTGATTTCCAAGCGGTCACAGCGGCTGACGTCACCGCCCTTGCCCGCCTCTACCTCAACCCGGCCGCCGTCCGCGAAATGTGCCTCCTCCCCGCGCCCTGAAGGCGTCTCGATGGCCCGGCACACGTCGCGCCAACCGGGAAAATTCCACTCGTTTGGAAACCCGCGGCATTGAGCCGGTTTCACTTCCTGCAACCGGCAATCGATCCCGTCAAGCCACACGCAGGCCCCGTCCGCGTGCTCCAGCAGCGTCAATCCCTGGCGATTCGCCGTCACTTTAGTGTGATTCTGAACAAAATCGTACACGTCCATCCCCAAATGGCCCGCGATCACTGCCACCTCGTCCTCGCCCAGGCGCACTTCGCCCGGCCACCGGCAACACGCCGTGCATCGCTGGCACTCGAAAAAACCTCTCATACAGGCCCTTCCAACCCAGAATTACGGCCTTGTCCAGCCCCCAGCCCCCCTTCGGGAAAGATTTTCGCTCCATAGAAAGTTTATTTTCGAATAAAGACTTGCGTCCCGTTCGACCCTCGGGCATTGTGCCAACGAAATTGATGAAATTTCAGGTCTCCCCCCCGCACTTCCTTACCCAACAACCCAACCATTCGGATGAAAAAGTCCCTTCTGCTCACCCTGCTCACCGCTGTTTCCACAGCGGTCACGTTTGCCGCTGACGAGGCCAAGGAATGCTCGCCCGTCAGCGCCACGGTCACGGCGGAGGTGGCAGCCAACCCCTCCACCGTACTGTCGATCGTCAGTAACCAGGTCGCCGCCAATCCGACCTGCGCCTGCGAAATCGTCAAGGCCGCCATCACCGCATCCAAGGCCGACAAGGACTTGGTCGGGCAGATCGTCTTCACCGCGGTTACCGCCGCGCCGACGGAAGCCACCACCATTGCCGAGTGCGCCGTTGCCGTCGCCCCGGAAGCCTCCGAAACCATCAAGGCCGCTCTTCGCAGCGCCTATTCGGACAAAAACCCGGTCGGCAAGAACCCGGACAAGAATCCCCCGCCCCCCCCGGTGGATGAAACGCCTGACTACGGTCTGAGCCCGGTCGCCATCGGTGGTGTTTACCTCGTTTATCCGGGAAGCGGCAGCTCCGGCCCGCAACTCGTGAAACGCGACGGTGAACTCGGTTTCATCGGACCGGATGGAAAGTTTGTTCCACTGGATCAATTGGTCCCGGCCATCATCACTCGTCGGTCGGGTTCGTCGGGAGTCATCATCATTGTGCGGCCCACTCCGACCACCGGAACCCCGAGCTGATTCTGGGCGGCATCGCACGATTGACGGATTCTGATCCGTAACCTGCTTGAGCAAAGGCCTTTCCTTTACGGGAAAGGCCTTTTTGCTTTGCCTTCTTCTGCCCTCTCGTTTTTTGCGCCGCTCCCCCGGCGAAGTACCCACCCGAATCTCTCCCGGGATTCCGTCGATTCAGCGATTGGGCACCGCTACGAGCAGGTCCGGCAACCCGCGCGGGCGGCGGCCACCGGTTCGGCCGGCCAGTATTCGGCGATTTTCCGGCGCAGGAACGCGGTGCTTCCGGCGAGCTGATCGAGACCGTCCACGCCGTCCTCGATACTGATCCAGGAATCGAACCCGACGCGGCGCAGCTCCGTGAAAATGGCGTCGTAGTCGTTGAGTCCCTTCCCGATTTCGCCGTGGCGCAGGCGTTTGAGGTAGCCGATGTCCCCGACCGCCTCTTCCCGCCGCAAATCCTCGATCGTTCCCTCGATCAGATACCGATCGCTGGCGTGCATCGTGACTACGCGTCCACTGATCTTGTACAGCAACTCGAGCGGATCCTCGCCGGCGAGGATGGTGTTCGACGGATCGTAGTTCACGCCGAAGTGCGGATGCCGGATGCGGTTCACGAGGTCGCAGAAGACATCCATTTTCTGGGCAAACTCCGGCCACTGCCAGAAATCGTCCTTGTAGTGATTCTCGATGATCAGCGTGATCCCGCGCTCTTGCGCGTACGGCAGACACGCCTCGATCCCCTCCGCCGCGAACCGCAAACCATCCTCGCGCGAGACTTCCGGCCGCCGCTGGCCGCTGAGCACACGGCAATACCGGCACCGCAGCGCGTACGCCATGTCGATCCAGCGTTTCTCCTTCTCCACTTCGGCGCGGCGGAACTCCGGATCAGGGTGGGTGAAATCCGGCGAGCAGCACATCATCGGAATCGCCAGCCCCAGCTCGTCAGCCCGCCGTTTGACCGGCCCCCAACTCGCGGGCTCCAGCGTCTCGAGGAAGCCGGCATACCATTCGACGCCGTCCAGGCCGAGTTCGGCCGCCACCTTGAACCACTCTTCGAGCGACCGGGTCCCGGTCTTGCAAAGTTCGGTCATCCAGAGCTTGGGAACGGCGGCGAGTCGCGGCATGCCGCTCATTAACCACGATCAGACTTCAGGCAACCCGCCGGCTTCGTCAAAAACTCCGCCGTGACCACCGGCGCATCGCTCCCGCGCGTCACTTCACTTCACTTCACTTCACTTCACTTCACTTCGCGAAATCCTCCGGTCTCCTCCTCGAAAAGCGAATCCGGCACGGCGGTGTTCTCCTGAACATTTCTCAACAGGTTCACGATCCGCGACCCGTCGCGCAACCAGACTTCAAAGCCCTGAAGTTGCGAAGATGACGCCTCCACCAGGAAAACCATCCGCTGCACCGCAACCGAAAGCGCGTTGTCGCGCAGATGCGTCGTGATCCGCCAGATGCCATCGCCATCGCCATCGCCATCGCGCTTCACATCCGTGATCTTGAACCGCTCCTCAAATCCTTCGTAGGACCGCGGGAATCCGGCGTCGAGCAGCGCGATTGCCCCCCCTTTCAACCCGGTGTCGTCCTGCGAAAACAACCGCACCGTCCTGGCCTCGGGCTCGATCACGCGGATCGCCGTTCCGGATCCCGGCCGGAGCGCAATCGTCTTCGGCGGATCGCCCAACTGCCACCGAAGCGCACCGTCCGCCCGAAACCAGACGCGCCCCGGCGCCACCAACGGCCGCGTCAGCGCCCGAAGGTACCGTTCCTGCCGGAAATCCGCGGCCACGCTCTTCAACGTCCGCGCCCGGTCGATCCACGCCCGTACGGGAGCCTCGTCAACGACCGCCCCCCGCAACGACACCCCGGCCGATCCGCCTAGAAGTGTGGCCAAAAAAATCCGCCGATCCATCCGGTGACGATACACGGCGCCGGTCCATCCTCAATCTTTAACCCGATCCCGATCATGAGCCCATGGAGAAGACGATGAACCACGGCGGTCAATGACGCTTAACCTCCGCCTTCGGTGGGCGTCACGACGCGGACCTCCAGGAACACGGCGTGC
>CAZYHO010000133.1:0-10788 GCA_964647495.1 uncultured Akkermansia sp.
ATGATACCGCCGGGCCGTGTCGTCCGCAGGCCCATGAAGGGCTTTTCGGCGTCCACACGCCGATGGATCACTTCCGCCGCCGTCTGCCCGTGCGCGGCCCAGTGCATCTTGTTCTGCACCGTGGCGAAGAACTGCCGCGACATCTCCGTGTCCGGTGTGTAGTCCACGCTCGTCGCGTAAATATCGAGCACCTTCTGGTAAAAGCGCCGTTCGGACGAGCGGATGTCCCGGATGCGTTCCAGTTGCTCGTCGAAATAATCCTTTTGCCCCTTCCCCGGCGGATTCTTCAGCCGCTCATCGTCCATGGTGAAGCCCTTCACCAGATACTCGTTCAAGCGCCCGATCGCCCACTGGCGGAACTGCGTGCCCCGATGGCTGCGCACGCGGAATCCCACGGCGAGAATGGCGTCCAGATTGTAGTGCTCGATCTCACGTGTCACCTGCCGATTTCCCTCCAATCGAACTATTCGGAATTTCCGAATAGTTGCCCCGACAGCCAGTTCTCCCTCGGCATAAATCCCTTTCAGGTGCTCGTTAACGGTAGGCACGGTGACCTGAAACAATTCGGCGATCTGCGCCTGCGTCAGCCACAGCGTCTGGTCTTCAAACCGGCACTGGATGCGCGTGCGGCCATCCTCCGTCTGGTAGAGGATGATTTCGGAATTGGGCAAAGGATCAGACATTCGGCACTCCTCCCAGCAAGCCGTTCATCCACATTCGGGAAAGCCTCCATTCATCACTTGGTCGGGCTTTCCGCGCAGTTTCCAGATCGATGCGCTTCACCACCGTGTGCCTCAACGGCAGACCGTCCAGCACCGCCGGGTTGTTCGCGGTCATCAGCCATTGCCGCCCACCGTTGAGTCGGCTCGTCCATGAGCACAGTGCCTCCGTCAGTTTCCGCGCCAGCCGTGGATCGAGGGCCTGATCCACATTGTCGATGGCCAGACACTTCGGAGCCCTTGGATGCAGTGCCAGCGCTCCGACGGCTCCCAGCAGATTGCTTTTCCCGCTGCCATTGGCTCCGACAAAAACATTGATACGGCCAAGCTCGATTTCGAGCTTCATCAGCGACTTGAATCGCTCGATCGTCAGGTTGCGAATCATAGAATAGTAATAAGGGAATTGGTCTTCATTAACGACAGGTATTCATCTCCGCAACGCTCAACTCCCCGCTAAGCAGCTTCGGAAGCAGCGTGTCGCGCAGGGTGGCAAGGGTGCTGGATTCTTTGCGGAGCTGGAGACAATTTCTCAACATCGGCTGAACTGCGCGCTCGAAACCTTCAAGGATTCCATCCGGCGGACGAAGAATCGAAATCTGGCGAAGATGTATCGGTCCGAAGTTCAACCGCACACTGCCGGTAGCCATCGAAGGCAGACTTACGTCGCTCTTCGTTCTGGCGGGGGAGGAGCGAGGCTGGCCATCAAGCCGGCCAGGAAGCCGTCGCTCGGGTCGGCGTAGCGTGGTCTTGCCGGCAGCTTTCGTTTTGCGCGCGACGCCGGGCGGTTGCCCGCGGGTGGCGCCGGGACCAGGCCGTCCCGTTCCATCTTGCGCATCGTGACGGTGACCACATCGCCGAGCGTGTAGCGGTCGAGGATGTTGGCGATCGCATTGCGCACGTCGATCATGAGCATCCTCAGGCCGCAATGCTCGGGATCCGGGCAGGTGCATGGCTCGTACTCGGTCTCGCTGGCGCACCCGATGGGCGCCAGCTTGCCGTCGAGAAACCGCACCAGCTCACCGATCTTCATCGATTCCGGGTCGCGCTTCAGCCGCGCTCCGCCCGCCTTGCCGCGCACGCCCTCGACGTACCCGGCCGCCTTCAGGTCGGCGAAGATATTTTCCAGGAATTTCGCCGAAATCCGTTCGCTTTCCGCCAGCCTGGACACGGACACGATCGGCGTCCCCATCCGCTGCGCCACTCCGAGCCGGATCAGGGTGCGCAGGGCGTACTCGCCGCGCTTGGTCAAATTCATATCCGGTTCACCTAGCCGATCAATCTCTACCTCTCAAGTAGGATCTTCCGGCAGATGCGAGAGGAGCGCGTCGAGGGGCGGGGGATCCTTGAGAAATCCGGCCGTCACCGCGTTGTCGAGCATGTTCTGCAATGACGGCCGTGACAATTCGTTCGTGATCACGACGCGCGACAAGGCCCGGTCCACCACTTCCGGATTCGGCGCCCTGGTCGTCAGTTCGGTCAACGCGGCCACAACCAGTTCGCGGGCTTCCTGCGGATGAGCCTTGATCCAGTCGGTCAATTCCCGATGCGCCTCCACCAGTTTTCGGGCCAATTCCGGGCGGTCCCGCAGAAAAGCGACGCTCGAGGCGAGCATGGTGACATTGGTATCGGTGTCCTCGAGGAAGTTTACCGCGCCGGCCTGCAACTCCAGAAGGCTCGCAAACGGTTCGGGCGCCCACGCCGCGTCCAGATGCTCTCCCAAAAACAACTGCAGCAGGTCGCCGTTCGCGATTTCCAGAATCGAGACATCGCCTCCCGACTGCGTGATGCGGTATCCGTGCTCCCGCAGCATCGCGCGCAACTGCACGTCCTGAGTGTTGCCCGGCTGGGGTACCGCCACCCGCTTCCCCCGAAAATCATCCAGCGTCTCGATACCGGATCCTTTCCGCACCACGATCGAACTCCCTCCGTTCGCCGCTCCGGCCAGCACCCGGATCTCCTGGCCCGCTGACCTCACGTACGTGGAGAGCACCGGGCTCGGGCCGATGTATGTCACGTCCAGCGCGCCGGCGATGATCGCTTCGGTCGCCGAAGGGCCGGCATTGTAGGTGTACCATTCGACCGGCACGCCCAGCCGGCTCTCGTACCATCCCTTGCCCTCGCGGCTCAGTTGATACGCCACCAGCGCCTGGACGTGCGTGATGTTGGGAAAATGCCCGATCCGGATCGCGGAATCCGGACTCCGGGGCTTCCGGGAGCACGCCGGCAGCCCGGCGGCGGCCAGTGCGGTCATGGAGATGAAAGTGCGGCGGTTCATGGGCGTGGCGGGTTGAGTGTGGGATTGTCGGGCGGGATCGACGCGGACCAGCGGGGAGCGGATCCGCGCCTTCACATGCCCCGGGTGTCAGGATCTTCAGCCGGCCATTCCGGCCGCCCGCACGGAACCGGAGCCGCCGGGCGTCCGTCGGGAATGGCGACGGCCGTAATACATAAGGAGCAAATCCATATTTGCCAAGTAGGAAAATTTGGCGGCCACTTCCGCCGCCCGAATCCCGGGAACCGCCGGTTCCGGCGCGCGCGGTGCGGACGGCGGCCAGAGGGCCTATTGTTTCATATACACATGAGTTTCAGGTGGTTGAAGAAATTGAAAAAACTTTTGAATTTCCTGTTGACGGTGTCCGAGGCTGGATGTACGGCTAATTCCTACTGCCTCAATGTTTTTTAATGTTGTGCATTTAACAGCGTGACGACCCGGCGAGGGAGTTGCGGGCGGCGGGCAGGCGCCGTTGAGCGAAATCCGACGAATTCGGACATGGATGGTCCACCACCCTGCGATGGGAGAGGGCTGTGAATCGAGGCTGTGGATCCGCTGAGGATCTGGGCCGGCACTCCTGTTTTTTTTAGACCAACGACCATGAACTTCTCATTCACTTTTCCCGGCCGTGCCGGGACATTCGCCATCGGACTGCTGGGCATTGCGGTGGCCCAGGCGGCGCCGGCGCCGGCGCCACAGCCCGGGGAATTATTTGCCGGTTTCCGGGCCACGGACGGGCAGGGATCGTCGACGAGTTATTTGATCAAGCTCGGGCAGGACACGTTGTTTCGGAGCGCGGAACCCGGGACGGAGTTCGAGGTGGCGGGATTGGGAAATGTGGGGGCGGACTTGACGTCGTTGTTTGGAGCGGGCTGGAGCACGCGGGTCGATGTGCAGTGGGGCATATTCGGGACGCGGGTGGCGGTGAACACGACGGTGTACGGGTCGCGCGCGCGTCCCACGCCGACGCAGCCCGCGGCGCCCTGGCCGGAGCTGTCGATCAGCGGGCGCAACGCGGTGGGCGGCGCGGTGACGTCGGTGCTCGAGGAGATCGGCGGCTACAAGGGGTCCGAGGCCACGGCCAACAGCCCGGTTTCCATCCAGCAGACGAATACGTCGGAAGCGAGCAGCTATGCCCGGCAGGTCGGCACGCCGGGCACCACGGACTTCAGCACGCTGAGCCAGTGGACCACGATCGAGGCGGGATTCGACGGCGGCCCTGGGGCGGCGGGGCTGGATGTTTTCCGGATCGCCTCCACGGGAGTCAGTCTGGTGGGAACATTCACCATCAATGCCGCGGGAACGATCCGGTTTTCCTCCGCGCCGCCGGTCACAGGCGGGGACACGGACGGTGACGGATTCAGCGACGACGATGAAATCGCGGCGGGCACCGATCCCGCGGACGGATCGTCCCTGCCCCAGGCTCAGATCAGCCTGAGCGAATCGGGGCCGAGGATCCAGGCGGTGACCGCGGCGAACCGCACTTATACCATCGAATACTCAGAGACCCTGGCGACCGGGACATGGAGCGCCGTCGGCACTCACGCGTCCGGCGCCGCGGCGACGCCACTGGACTTCGTCGATGCGGACGTGGAGCGGCGCGCCAAAGGACGCGGCCACTACCGGGTCAAGATCGCCCCCTGAACCCTTGGTCTCGAACCCGGGGCCGCGCTGCTCCTCTGTGCGGCCGGCATCTCGCTGGCCTGGCGCCGGCACCGCTCTCTCCCCCCTCTGATCCCCTCCCGTTCTTCGACAATCGCAACTCATCACATCCACCAATCACTTCTCATTCTCTGCTATGAAAACCAAAACCTTCCTGGCCGCCAGCGCGGCCTTGATCGCCGCCTCCGGTCTCGCGCATTCGCAAACCGTCATCCGCCTCGTCGCGTCCAACGGCGACCGCACCGCCACCCAGACGAGCATTTCCAAGCTGCTGGCGTCGGGCTGGACGTACAACGGAGTCAACGGATTCACCACGTCCTCGGGAGCGCTGGCCACGGCCACCGGTTCCAATTTCGGCGCCTGGAACGGCACGTACGCGGGCCAGCCGGTCATCATCAAGACATCGTATTCCGGAGCGCTCGCCGGCATCGCCGCTGTGGGCGGGAACATCGACCAGCGGTTCGTGCCGACCGACGGCACCGATGACGGTCCGGTCGTCAATCCGCTGACCACAAACACCTTCGAAATCGGGAAAGCCGACTTCGGGTTCTCGACGAACTTCCAGTCGACCTCTCCGTTCAACGGAGTTTTCCAGGGCGTGACGTACAGCCCGGTCATCGAGGAGGTGGTCGGCGTGTCACCGCTGGGTTTTTACGCGAGTCCCGGATTTCCGGAGTCCGCGGCCAACATCACGACGCAGCTCGCGCAGCTCCTCTACACCACCGGCTCGGTCACGCTGGCGCAGTTCACCGGTGATTTCACCAACGACGAAAACAAGATCGTGTATGCGATCGGCCGCAACACCGATGCCGGACAGAGGTTTTCGGCATACGCCGAAATCGGCCTGGGCACGACCACCACGGTGCGCGTGTGGTTTCCATCGATCACCGGCCAGACGACCACCAGCGGCATCACGTACGGCGGCGTCGCCAACTCGCACGAGCTGTGGCCCGTCAACCAGCACGTGGGCTCGTTCCCGGTGCCGCTCGGCAGCGGCGGCTACAATGCGGGCGCGTTGCTCGCCGACAAGCTCACGCTCACGCTCGCCCCTGACGCTTACAAGAACAAGTATTTCGACGACGAGCTGGGTGAGTCTGCCTTCCAGTATCCCAACGCCACCGCGGGTTATTACGTCGGGTACTTGACGCCCGGTGACGCGAACAACCGTGTGCTCGGAGCCAACGGCGTGGTCCCGCCCGAGCACCGCGGAGTGGCGCTCAAGTACAACGGCGTCGAGCTGACCGACGACAACGTGCGCCACGGCAAGTACACCGCCTGGCTCTACAACCGGATCATCAAGCCGCAAAGTGGCCTGACCGGACTGAAGCTCACGTTCGCCAACGCCCTGCGCGACCAGATCAAGAACGTCGACGCCCCGTCCGGTGGCGGACTCTTTGACGACGAGACCTTCAAGGTGTTCCGGTCCACCGACGGCGGACTGGTCACGCCGAAGTGATCCACCGAAGAATGATGCCACGACCACGATTGCCCCATTTCATCATCGCGATTTCCGGGACGCTGGTCCTGGGCGGGGGCATCGTGTTGTGGCAGGACAAGGTGGTGGCGGCGGAAGTGGAGGCCCGCCCGCGCGCCGACACCGGCAGGCAATTTGGTGCCGTGGTCAAGCCAACCCGCCGTCCATCCACCGACCTCCCCGGAGGGTGGACGGTCGGGACCGGCGAGCGCCGGCCCGAGGAAAGCCCGCCTGGCACGATAGAAGCTGCGGTGGAAGAAACGCCGTCTTCATTCCATGTTCCGGCGGCCGGCTTCACCGATGAGGAGGCGATGTTTCGGGTGCGCCGGGGGTGGGCCGCGCACGATGCGGTGCGGCGAGCGGCCATTCCGGAATCCCGGCCATGATCCGCTTCTCCAGTTGCTGGCCGGCTCCGGCCGCCCTTGTTCTGCTGGCTGCTTTCTTCGGCGGCGCGGCGGTCGCGGTTGCGGCCGCTGCGGCTGAAGCGCGGCATGAAGGAGCCGAGGCGCCTCCGGAACAGGTATATTATATACAGGAGTATCGGGTACAGGGCTCCAGGACGATCCCTCCGCTGGTGGTGGAGGAAGCGGTTTACCCGTATCTTGGCCGCGGGCGGACCGAGGCTGATGTGGAGAAAGCGTGCGCCGCGCTGGAAAAGGCGTATCACGACCGCGGCTACCAGGCGGTGGCGGTCGAGGCGCCGCCCCAGCAGGTGGCTGAAGGTGTTGTTTTCCTGCGTGTGACCGAGAATCCGGTCGGCCGTCTCCGTGTGCGCGGCGTGCGATTTTATTCGCCTGCGGCCATCAAGGCTCGCGCTCCCGAACTCAAGGAGGGCACGGTGCTCAATTTCACCGACGTCAACAAGGCGGTCATGCGGCTCAACCAGTGGCGCGACCTGCGCGTCACTCCGGATCTCAAACCGGGCGTCGAGCCAGGGACCGTCGATGTCGATCTCAATGTCGAAGACACACTGCCCTTGCACGGAAGCATCGAGTTGAACAACCGGTACAGCCCGGGCACGACCCGGCTTCGGCTCAACGGATCGATCAGCTACGAAAACCTCTGGCAGGCGGGACACGCCGCCGGCTTCAGCTTTCAGGTCGCCCCGGAACGCCCCGCCGACGCCACCGTCTATTCCGCATATTACCTCGCGCGCTTCCGCGAAATCGACTGGCTCAGCCTGCTCCTGCAAGGTGTGAAGCAAGACAGCGACGTCTCGACCCTCGGCGGCGCGGCGGTCGCCGGCCGCGGCGAAGCCATCAGCCTGCGCGTGCTGGCCGCCCTGCCGGGGTCGGCAACGTTTTTCCACTCGCTGAGCGCCGGCGTCGACTGGAAACGCTTCGACGAAGACGTGGCTCTGGACGGCGAGACGACGTCCACGCCGATCGAGTATTTCCCGCTTTCGGTCAACTACGGCGCCGCGTGGACCGACAAGCGTCACTCGACCGATCTCAACCTCGGTGTCCATTTCGCCCTGCGCGGGCTCGGCAGCGACCGGTTTGAATTCGATGCCAAGCGATACAACGCCACCGGCGGCTACCTGTATCTCCGCGGCGATCTGGCGCACACGCACGAACTGCCGGGAGGATTCCAGGCGCACGCCAAAGCGCAGGGGCAGGCGTCCGGCGACAACCTGATCAACAGCGAGCAGTACAGCGGCGGCGGCATCGGCACCGTGCGCGGCTACCTCGAATCCACTTCGCTCGGGGACTCGGCCCTGCTCGGAACACTCGAATTGCGCAGCCCGTCGTTCATCGGCCGCGGCGAATCGCGCCGCAATGAATGGCGCGTCTATGCGTTCCTGGACGGCGGGCGCCTCGTCGTGAACGACGCGCTGCCGGATCAGGACGACACATTCGACCTCGTCAGCGTGGGCGTGGGCAGCCGGCTCACCGTCGTCAACCACCTGCACGGCAGCCTGGACCTCGGGTATCCGCTTCGTGGCGTGGGGGAAATCGAGCGCGGTGACTGGCTTCTCAGCTTCCGGCTCTGGGCCGAATTCTGACCTCTCTCGATGAACGAATCCCATCCACGCTTCGCGATTTACCTCCTCGCCACGCTGCTCACCGGCACACCGTTGCCGGCCCAGACAGGCGCGTGGTGGGATGAGGCCTGGACGGTGCGCAACACGATCACGATCGACACCGCAGCCGAAGGGCTCGGCCTGGGAGGCCCGGTCGGCACGGCGCCCGTGCTCATCCGCCTCTTCGACGGCAATTTCCCGTTCGATTCCGCGCAGGACAACGGCGCCGACCTGCGCTTCGTGGCCGCCGACCAGAAGACGGTGCTGCCGCACCACATCGAGAGGTACGACCGCGCGCTCAACGAAGCGTACGTGTGGGTGCAGGTGCCGGATCTGGACGTCCAGCGCGCCACGACCCTCCATCTTTACAGCGGCCATGCCGGCCAGGCGCCGCCTCCCGCCGAAGCCAAAGCGACGTACGATGTCGCGACGGGACTGGTCTATCATTTTTCGGAAACCTCCGGACCGCCGGTGGACATCTCGGGCGGAGGCGCCAGCGCCACGGCCACCGGGCTCCCGGTGGCGGGATCGCTGATCGCCGGCGGCGTGCGGCTGACAGCGCAAAACGCCGTGGCCATTCCGGCGTCGGCCTCGCTCGCATGGACCGAGAACGGCGCGCTCACATGGTCCGCGTGGATTCGTCCGGCCTCCCTCCGCCCGAACGCGATCCTCTTCAGCCGTCGCGAAGGCGCCCGCGCTTTCCTCATCGGCGAGGACAATGGCGTGCCGTTCGTGCAGGTCGACGATGGCGCCGATTCCCGCCGCACCCCGGCCGGCCCGCCGCTCGACGTGGACACGTGGCGGCATCTGGCGGTCACCGCCGAAAACGGCACACTCACACTCTGGCTCGACGGCGAACGCTACGCCGCGCTCGCCGCCCCGCTGCCCGCGCTCGCCGGTCCGGCCACGCTCGGGCTGGACGAAGTGGCCGCCGCCTCCCCTGCCGCCGCGGGATTCAACGGCGAGATCGACGAATTGCAGATCGCCGGCGTGGCGCGACCGCCGGCGTGGCTGCGCTTCGCCGCGCTGAACCAGGGCACGTCCACCGAGGCGTCACGCCTCGTCGTCGTCGGCACGGACGAGGCCGCCCAGACGGTCCAGAAGAAGACCAACTTCCTCATCGAGCACTTCGGCATCTTCGCTTACATTTCGCGCTCGCTGACGTTCGACGGCTGGATCGTCATCGGCCTCTGTGCGCTGCTGGCGCTGGTGGGCGCCGTGGTCGCCGTCGTGAAACTGCTCTACCTCAACCGCATCGACAAGGCCACGCGCCTCTTCATCAAACGCTGGGACGATCTCTCCAGCGACATCACCGCGCTCGACAAGGCCGACGAAGCCGAGCTGGGGACGCTGGGCGGATCGGTCGCCGGATCCGAGCTGCGCGTGGTGCGCCAATCGCCTCTCTTCCACATCTACCACCTCGGCGCCCACGAAATCCGCAAGCGCATCGAGGCCGACGGTGACGCGTTCGCCGGACTTTCCGGGCGCAGCATCGAAGCGATCAAGGCGCGGCTTGACGGCGGCCTGGTCGACGAGGAGGAGAAGCTCAACAGCAACCTCGTCTTTCTGACGCTGGGCATCGCGGGCGGGCCGTATCTCGGGCTGCTCGGCACCGTCGTCGGCGTGATGATCACTTTCGCCATCATCTCGCAGACCGGCGAAGTGGAAGTGAATTCCATCGCTCCGGGGATCGCCGGCGCCTTGCTCGCCACCGTGGCCGGACTCGCCGTGGCCATTCCGGCGCTCTTTTCCTACAGCTACCTGAACTCGCGCATCACGTCCGCCATCAACGGGATACGCAAGTTCATCGACGAGTTCATCACTCGCATCGCCGAAGCCTACCCCACCAAGGAGCAACCATGAAAGCCGGAGTCAAAGTCGATGACATCAACATCACGCCGATGGTGGACCTCTACCTCGTGCTGCTGCTCATCTTTATCATCATGACCACTGCCGGCGTGCAGGGGATCAAGGTGAATCTTCCGAAGGCGAGCCAGGCCCCGAAAATCGAAGGCCCGAAAAGCCAGGCGATCACCGTGAACCCGGAGAACCGCGTTTTCCTCAACACGGTGCCGGTCACGCTCGCCGAGCTGGAGTCGCGCCTCGCCTCGCTCAAGGCGCGCACGCCCGAGGTTCTTGTGGTCGTGCGCGGGGACAAGCGCACGCAATACGAAGGCATCATGCAAGTGCTCGATGTGCTCGGCCGCATCGGCATCACCCAGATCGGCCTGCTCACCGAACCCACCTCGTGACATGAAACTCGAAACTCCGCCAGACGATACGCGCCGCCCGCCCGCGCCGTCCGCCGATCGACCGGAGCGCCCGCCCGGTGATCGGCATGCGGCCGTGGCCACGGCGCCGCGGGCGCCGAGGAAACTCGCGCCCTACAAACCGCCGTCGTGGGAGGATGACGATCCGCCGCCGCTTTGGCGCCGCCTCGTGCTGCCGGTCGTGGTCGTTGCCGCCGGAGCGGCCGCGTGGGCATTCTGGCCGGACACGCAGGACATCGGAACGGCGCAGGTCAAACCGCCGCCCGTCAAGATGGTCACGCTGCACACGCCACCGCCGCCGCCGCCACCTCCTCCCCCGCCGCCACCGCCACCGCCCAGGGTCGTGCCCGAAACCAGAATGATCGAAC
>CAZYHO010000134.1:0-3980 GCA_964647495.1 uncultured Akkermansia sp.
GATCTGGCCGGCAATGCGCTCGATCAGAACGGCAACGGTGTGCCCGGAGAAACCGGAGAAACCGGGGATGTTTTCACGCAGTCCTTCGCGCTGGAACTGCCCGACCTGGTGGCCTCGGAATTGACCGCGCCCGCCAGCGCGATCGCGGGCGAGACGATCACCGTTTCGTGGCGTGCGGCCAACAGCGGCAATGCCGCGGCGCAGCCGAACTGGAACGAGGTGATCATTCTTTCGGCCACCGGCAATGCCACCGGCCCGGGCAGCCAGGTGATCGCCATCGGAACCCGCATGGTGACCACGCCGCTGGGGGTGGGCCAGTCGGTGGTGCGCTCGATGGAGGTGACGCTGCCTCTGACATTGAGCGGTTCATTGACACTCTTTGTCGCGCTGGACCAGAGCCCGAACGCGCTGCCCGAGCCGAACGAAGACAATAATTTCGCTTCGCGCACGATCGCTGTGTCCGGCGAGGAGGTGCGCGCCGACCTGGTGGTTACGGATGTGAGTGTGCCCTTGAATGCGGTGGGCGGACAGAGTGTGCTCATGAGTTTCACGGTGCGCAACCAGGGGACGGCGGCGACACTGAGCGGGCAGTGGCGTGACAGGGTGTATCTTTCGACCAACGAGACCTTCGGCGGCGGGGATATTCTGCTGGCCGAGCGGATTCAGCATGGCGGGCTGGCGGCGGGCGGCGAATACATGACGGAGGTGACGGCGGCGCTGCCGCTCACGGCGGAAGGGACGTATTTTATCATCGTCATTACCGATGCCGCCAACGAGACGGTGGAAATCGGGGCGGAGGACAACAATACGCGTGTTTCCGCGGCGGTGAGCGTGGCCCCCGCGCCATCGCCGGATCTGGTGGTGGTGTCGATTTCCCCGCCCGTGGCCGCCGAATCCGGCCGGAGCGTCGCAGTTTCCTACACGGTGCGCAACGAGGGCACGGGAGCGACTCCGGAGGGAGGCTGGCGCGACCGGATTTATCTCTCGACCAACGCACTCTTCGATGGGGGGGACGTGATGCTGGCCGAGCGCATCCGCACGACGACGCTGGAGGCCGGGGCGGCCTATATCGAGTCCTTCAATGTGGGATTGCCGCAGGTGGCCGCCGGCCAGTTTTATCTTATCGTCGTAACCGACGGGGCGAACCAGGTTATCGAGCTGCGGGGCAACGCGGAAACGAACAACACGATGGCCTCGGCCGCCTTCAGTGTCACGCTGCCGCCCTCGGCGGACCTTCGAGTCGACGGCGTGAGCGCGCCCGGGCGCGTCATCGGCGATCCGGCCGATATCACGGTGACATGGACCGTCAGCAACCAGGGGACGGCCCCGACCGGTGTCGACCGCTGGACGGACCGGGTGATTCTGTCGCTGGACAATATCCCGGGCAACGGCGGGGACACGGTGCTGGGGACATTCGAGCACGTGGGGGCGCTGCCCGCCGGCGAGAGCTACACCGAGTCGCGCATCCTGCTTCTGCCCAACCAGACCAACAACAGTTATTATATCTTTGTCATTACCGACTTCGGCAATGCGGTTGTCGAATTGCCCGATGCCGCCAGCAATGTCGGCCGCACCGAGGAGCGCATCCAGATCATGACGCGCCCGTACGCGGATCTGGCGGTGACTTCCGTAGAGCCCGCGACGGCGACGGCCACCAGCGGCGGCGCCTTGAGCCTCACGTGGACGGTGGAAAACCAGGGGATCGGGGTGACAAGCCAGCCGGCGTGGACCGACCGCGTGTTCCTTTCCAAGAACGAGAACGGATCGAGCCCGATTATCGTGCTCTCCAGCGAGTCTCACCTGGGCAATCTGGCGGTGGACGCGGCGTATTCGCGCACGGCGGAATTGTCGCTGCCGCTGGGGATCGGGGGCGAGTATTATGTTTTTGTGACGACGGGGATCAGCGGGCCCTTCGAGTTCGGGCTGAGCGCGAACAACACGGCGCGCAGCGCGGGGACGGTGTCGGTGATATTTGTGCCGCTGCCGCAGGGGGATTTGCAGCCCACGGCGGTCACGGCGCCGGAGAGCGCGGGTGACGGGCAGCAGATCCAGGTGTCCTGGACGGTGCGCAACAACGGTCCGGACGAGCTTGCCAACGGCGTGGTCTGGCGCGACACGGTGTGGCTCATCAATACGAGCAACGAATCGCAGAGGCACAATCTGGGATCCTTCAACCGCTCGCTGGGACTGGGTGTGGGCAACACGTATTCGCGCGCCGAGTTGCTCACCCTGCCGGTGGCCGTGCAGGGAATTTTCCGCATCGAGATCGTGACCGACTCGGCGGGTGCGGTGGCCGAGGCCCTGGAAATCAACAATACGATCCGCTCCGAGCTGCTCACCATTTCCCTGCGACCACGGCCGGATTTGCAGGTGGTGGAATTATCAGCGCCCGATGTGGCGACGGCGGGCACGGTGATCGATGTCATTTTCCGCGTGGCCAATCTCGGCACCGCGGCCACGCCCGGCGGCGGATCGCGCTGGCAGGACCGGGTGTTTTTAAGCACCACGCCCGACATTTCCGGGCTGCGGCCCGACCAGGGGGTGGTGTCCGTGCCCAATGGGCTGGCGCTCGAACCCGGCCACAGTTATCCGACGCAGATCCATTTTAATCTGCCGCGCGCCTTTGGCGGCAATCTTTTTGTCATCGTGGTGGCCGATGCCGATGGCCGCGTCGATGAATCCCCGCTGGATGGCAACAATTTCCTGGCGCGCGCGATCGCGATCGACGTGACGCCGGTGCCGCCGCCGGATCTGGTGGTGACGGCGGTGGCCGGGCCGAGCGAGGCGTTTGACGGCAACACGGTGACTGTCCGCTACACGGTGGAGAACAAGGGGAGTGGCCCGACCAATCCCGGATCGTGGAGCGACCATATCTGGCTGACGCGCGGGAAGGACCGCCCGAGCACCTTGAGGGGGGACATTTATCTGGGGTCCGTCGGCCACAAGGGGGTGCTGGATGTGGGTGAGTTTTATGACGCCACGGCCACGGTGCGGCTGCCGGCCAATCTGGCGGGCCAGTTTTTCCTCACGGTGTGGGCGGATGGCGGGCAGAGCGTGTACGAGACGGCCTTGAGCACGAATGTGAATCCGGATGCGCCGAATGACCTGGAAGGGAATAACTTCAAGGCGGTGCCCATCCAGGTGTTTTTCACGCCGCCCTCCGATCTTGTGGTAACCCAGGTGAGCGCGCCGGCCACGGCCACCGGTGGCGAGGAAGTGACCATCTCGTGGACGGTGGCCAACCAGGGGGCCGTGACGACCAACCGCGACCGTTGGGCCGATGCGATCTGGCTCTCGACCGACCCCGACCTCTATGACGGGAAGGGGCAGAAGTGGCTTGTTTTCGCGGTGCCGCACGCGGGCACGCTCGCGCTCAACCAGAGTTACACCGAGACGGCGACTTTCACGCTGCCGCCCTCGGCCGCGGGCTCGTATTTTATTGTCGAAACCAATGTCAATCCGCGGCTGGCGGCGCCGCAGGAGGATCTTTTCCTCGAACAGATCAGGGGCATCCTGCAGCGCGCCGAGCAGACGCTGGGCCGCCCGCTGGCCGAGTTCTCGATGGGCAATCTGCCGCGCCTGAGCACAAGCCAGGTCTTGCAAATCCTCACCGGCGGCAGCCAGCCGACCCTGGAGCTGGTCTTCGAGGGGCCGTGGACCCAGAACAATACGCGCGCCGCCGCCAGCGCGGTTGCCAACACGCCACCGGACCTGGTGGTCAGCAGTGTCACCACGGCCGCCTCGGCCTTTTCGGGGGAAAAGATCGAGGTCACCTACACCGTGCAGAACGCGGGGGCGGGTGCTGTGTATGCGGGCACGCAGCGCTGGCGCGATTATATCTTTGTCTCGCCGGACGCCGTGTTCGAGGCGCCGCGGGCGTCGCTTGCCGGCTCGGTCCTCCATCTCAATACGGGCGGACTGGCGCCGGGCGAAAGTTACACCGAGTCCGCCTTGGTGGCGCTGCCCCCGGGCGTCCAGGG
>CAZYHO010000134.1:4080-8222 GCA_964647495.1 uncultured Akkermansia sp.
CCGGGCGAGAGCTACACGGTGGAGGGCACGGTGAGGCTGCCGGACAATATCAGCGGGCCGTTTACACTGCTGGTATTTATCGATTCGCCCTTTACCAACGCGCCGGGCAACGGGCCGCTTTACCCGTACCCGGTGGCCACGGGCAACCCGCGGCTGACGCAGGGCGGTCATCCGATGGGGGCCGTGCATGAGTATCAGAACGAGGCCAATGACATGATCACCCGGCCGCTGACGGTGGCGCCCGCGCCCGCGCCGGATCTGGTGGTGACCAGCGTGACCGCTCCCACCAGCGTGATGGTGGGCGAGACGTTCACCGTGACGTGGACGGTGAAAAACAACGGCCTGGGCGCCACGCCGGACCGCCAGAATGCCTGGACCGATCAGGTATGGCTCTCGCGCGACACGTTCCTGGATGTGCGCAGCGACCATTTTGTCGGCCAGGTGGAACTCGAGAACCAGACGCTGGAGCCCGATGGGACCTACACGCTGACACGGACCTACCGTCTGCCCCGCGGCCTGCTTGCGCCCTATTATATCATTGTGCTCACGGACGCGCCCAACGGCTATCAGCCGGTCGGCGGCGTCGTCGAGAGTTCGGAGTCCAACAACACGACGCCGACGGGCGATCCGATGTTGATTTCGCTGCCGCCGCCCTCCGATTTGCAGGTGACGCAGGTAAGCGGGCCACCCGTGAGCCGGGTGGGTGAGAGTATTACGATAAACTGGACGGTGGCCAACCGCAGCACGACGACGGTGAGCGGGATTTGGGAGGACGGCGTCTATCTTTCGAAGGACGCGTTTTGGGACTATGGGGATATTTTTATCGGCAGCGTGGAGTTCAGGCGCACGCTGGCGGGTGAGCAGAGTTATTCGGGCACGCTGACGGCGGCGCTGCCGCCCTCGCTCCCCGGCGACTACCGCCTGATCGTGCGCACGGACATTTTCGATGACATCTACGAGGCGCAGAATAACGCCAACAATGCCGGGGTTTCCATCGATCCGCTCGCGATCACCGTCCAGTCACTGACTCTCGGAGTCCCCACCCAAACGACGATCAGCCGTGGCGGCACGCTGCTTTACCGCATCGATGTGCCCTCGGGCGAGACTCTGGAATTGCGCGCGAGCGGGGGCCACGGCTCGATGGCGCTGGAGCTGTACGCCGGGCATGAAAAGCTGCCCAACTCGATCGTGAACGACGGCGCCTTCGAGGGCGCGCTGCTGGCCGAGCAGAAGCTGCTCATTCCCACGACCGTGGCGGGGTCGTACTATCTTTTTGTGCGCGCGAACAGCGCGCCCAATGATTCACCGGTCACACTGCTGGCGCGGCTTCTGCCCTTTTCCATTACCGATGTCACGCCGGACGCCGTGGGCGACGGCCGCTATGTTACAATCACGATCCGCGGCGCGAAATTCAGCCCGCAGGCGAGCGTGAAACTGGTGCGCCCGACATTCGGGGAATTTGCGCCTGTTTCTTATCAGGTGATCGATGCCACGAAGATCATCGCGACCTTCGATCTGCGTGGCGCTGCCAACGGGCTCTACGACGTGCGGGTCACCAATCCGGACGGCGCGAGCGTGACCGATCCCTACCGCCTGCAAGTCGAGGCGGCCCAGCCGCACGATGCCGCCGTCGGCCTGGGGGGGCCGAGTGTGATCGCCATCGGGGATGCCGGCATCTACGCGGTGACGCTCCAGAGCACTTCAAATCTGGACAAGCCCTACGTCCATGTCGTTTTCGGCGTGCCGCGTGTGAAGAACGAAAGCGGCATCATCCGGGGCGAGGCGCTCACCTTCAATGGCAACATCGGGGGCGCGCCCGGCGTGGAGGGTGTCCCGTGGTCCGCGCTGGACGGCGTGCTCAACCTCAACGGGCGGCTTGTTTCAAGCGGCTTTGCGCGCGACTTCGTGGTCGGCGGCGTGGGGGGCTTAAGCTTCATTGTGCAGACGTATCCGGGCCTGGCGGATGAACTGCGGGAAAACCCCCGGTTCTTCGACTCGCTTTCCCCCGGCCAGTTGGCCGACCTGTCATTTGACATGTGGATCATGGCGGCGGCGACGCCGATGACTTCTGGCGAATACCTCGCCTACCAGCGCGGCGAGGCCGAGAGCTTGCGCCTGGCGGTTCTGGCCGATCCGGCCGCTCCGGAATCGATCGCGGGGCTGGCGGCGGACGCGGACAACTGGAACGATCTTTACATGGCAGCGCTGGTGGAAGCCGGGCTTTTGCGCGCGGAGGACACGCCGCCGGCCATCCGCGAGCGCGCGGAATTTTTCAGTTCGGCGGCCACGGCGCTGGCGGGTGTGCTGGCGGGGCCGGGCGGCCCGGGCGTCATTGCGGAGAACGACCTGCCGGCCGAGTGGACTGTGTTTTTCGCGAAAGTCAGGACGTGGCTGGGTGACACACCCGATGCGTATGGCGGCGGCGGCGCGCTGCCGACGCGCGGCGAATTCGATCTGGGGTTAAGCGCGCAGACGCAATTTATCACCTATAAAGTGCGCGTGGGGGTGGAGAGGGATACCGGCGAGGCCGTGGTCAGCGATCCGAACCTGGGTGATTTCTTCGGCTTGAGCGGGGAATTCAGCCGCCGTCTCACGTTGCGGGGGCCGGAGGGCGCGAGCGAGGCCGGGTTCGTGCCGCTGGCGACCAGCCTGCCGTATGTCATCAACTACGAGCACGACAGCGGCGCCGCGAGCGCGCTGAAGGAATTCCGGGTCGTGCAGCAATTCGAGCCGCTCTTTGATATCCGGAGTTTCCGCTTGAGTGATATTTCGCTGGGCACGCTCAGGCTCGATGTGCCCGATGGCCGAGGCAGCTTCACGGCCGAATACGATTTTTACGAATCCCGCGGGTTCATCCTGCAGGTGACCGCCGGCATGGAAATCATCAGTGGCACGGCCACATGGCTTTTCCGCGCGGTCGACCCGGTGAGTGGCCAGCTCGTGACCGACGAGGCGACCGGTTTCCTGCGGCCCGGCGAAAAAGCGTCCTTCGGGTACGGCATCAACGCGCACGGCGAGGCGGCCCGCACCGGCGACCAGCTTAACGCGGTCGTGCGCGCCTTTGCCAATGACAGCGCGCCACTGGATAGCAACACGGTGGTCAATACGATCGATGCGGCGGCGCCGGTCACCTCGTTTTCGGTCACGCCCTCGGGCGCCGGCCGCTACGAGCTAAGCTGGAGTGCGGTGGATGGCGCCGATGGCTCGGGCCTGGCGGACCACACGGTTTTTGCCGCGATCAACGGCGGCCCGTTTGTCGCGCTGCTGCGCCACACGAGCGAGACGAGTTACACGTTTAACGGCGACGCTTCGAGGTCCTACAGTTTCCTTGTGCTCAGCTCCGACCTGGCCGGCAACGCGGAGGCGGCGCCGGCCGGTTTGCTCGTGCCGCCGTACCGGCCGAGGGTCAATCTGGGCGCGCTGCCGGATTTCGGGGCCACGGCCACCGCGGAAGACATTCCCGTGGCGCCGCCGCCGCTGGCCACCACGCCGGCCAATACACTCTTTATCCGTGCGCAGCTCGGGGTCACCGCGGTTGCCAACGCGACGCGGCCCTCGGCGTACGGGGCGGTGCTCGAACCGTTCTCGCTGGGCGCTTTCGCGCGCAACGTGCCGGGCAGCGGGGCCGACATCGGGCCGATGGGCATTGCGATTTCGCCCGACCGCCAGACGATCTTCGTGAGTGGTGGCGCGGGCCGCAACTCGCTCTGGCGGTTTGGCGCGGCGGGTGGGGAAGCCACCGCGGCCACCGCGCTGGCCACGCTGGAGGTGCCGATTTACGATCTGGCGATCGACGCGCAGGGGCAGTTGTGGGCCACCACCGGCGGGCTCGGGCTGGTGCGGCTGAGCGCTTCCACGGGTGCCATCCTCGAATCTTACGGCGCGGGCCAGGCGCTCGGGCTCGCGATGGGGCCGGATGGCCACACTCTCTATGTCGCGACCACCGCGGGCATCAGCGCCTTCAATACGGAGACAAAAACATTTTCGGCGTTCTCGCGCACGCGGGTCGATGGCATCGCGGTCGCGCCCGATGGCACGGTGTGGGGCACGCGCTGGCCGCGCGGGGGCGAGGTGCTGCGATTTGACGAGCGGGGGCGCGCCGAGATCGTGCTGGCCTTCGATAACCAGGCCGAGGGGCTGGC
>CAZYHO010000134.1:8322-10745 GCA_964647495.1 uncultured Akkermansia sp.
AGCGGGGGCGCGCCGAGATCGTGCTGGCCTTCGATAACCAGGCCGAGGGGCTGGCATTCGGCCAGCCGGGCACGCCGATGGACGGGCTGCTTTTTATCAGCCATGACTCGGGCGGATACGTCACGATGGTCGATCTGGCATCGATGCAGTCGCTGCGGGTCGCCACCGGCGGCGGGCGCGGCGAATTTATCAAGACAGGAGCCGATGGCCGGCTTTACCTCACGCAGCCCGGGCAGGTGGACGTGCTGCAACCGGTCGTGGCGCCGCTGATTATCGCGAGCACGCCCATCAACAACTCGGGCGCGCTCTCGCCCGTGCAACAAATCACGCTCACCTTCAACCAGGACATGCTCACCTCGGGCGCGGGCTCGGTGTTCGATTTTTCGCACTACACGCTGGCGCCGGCCGAGGGCGGGACATTTATCCCGATCGGATCGGCCGGCTACGACGTGCTGGCCCGCACGGTGACACTGACATTCGCGCCGCTTTTGCCCGGCGCCTGGAAGCTGGTCGTCGCACCCGAGGTCAAGAGCGCCAGCGGGGTGAAGATGGCCGAGGCATACGTGCTTGATTTCACGGCGATGGAGGAAGTGGTGGCGATCCTGCCGGAATTTGCCAACACGCGGCTGGACCGCGCGGCGGGCACGGTGTCGATGGACATCGTGGTGCGCAACTCGCTCGGGCATGACGTGCAGGCGCCCGTGCGCGTCATCTTTGCCGGGCTCAAGGGTCTGGCCGATGTGGCGCTGGTCAACGCGAGCGGCATGACAGGCGATGGCGCGCCGTACCTCGATCTGGCCGCCCCCGGCAATGCGGCGCGGCTGGCCAACGGGCAGGCGACCACGCTGGTGACCATCACCATTTCCAATCCGCAGGCGGTGGCGCTGAACCTCGATACGCAGATCCTCGTCACCCTGCCGCCGAATCTCGCGCCTGTCTTCGAAACGGCGCCCTCGCAGAATGCGGCGGCCGGTGTGGCGTACCGGTACGAAGCGCGCGCGGTCGATCCTGACGGCACGACGATCGCCTATGCGCTGGTGCACGGGCCGCGGGGTGCGGCCGTCGATCCGGTGAGCGGCGTGCTGACATGGGCGCCCTCGGTCGCGGACGGCGCGAGCGCGATTTTCGAGCTGCGCGCGTACGACAGCCGCGGCGGGTTTGCCGCGCAGGCGTGGATGGTCACGGTGACCGGCGGCAATCAAGCGCCATTGCTCACACCGATTGACACACAGCGCGTCGCCGAGGGGCAGCCGCTTGTTATCGCGGTGAGCGCTTACGATCCGGAGGGCGCGGCGCTCGTGTACTGGGCGGACAACCTGCCGCCCGGCGCGGTTTTCGACGCGCAGCGCAACGCGATCGTGTGGACGCCCGATGGCACGGCGGCCGGACGTTACGAGGAGGTGCGTGTTTTCGCCAGTGACGGCGTCACCGAAAGCTCGGCGGTCTTTACGATCATCGTGACGGACGCCCCTCAGGCGCCTGAACTCGCGCCGCTGCTCGACCGCACGATCCGCGAGGGCGACGCGCTGGCGTTGGCGCTCCAGGCCACGGTGAGCGGGGGAGGGGAGTTGCGTTACGAGGCGCCGATCCTGCCACCCGGCGCGTACCTCCATCCGGCCACGGGTGTCTTCGAATGGACGCCGCGCTTCGACCAGCACGGCGAGTACGCCATCGAGTTCGTTGCGCGCAATGGCGCGGCCGAAAGCCGCCAGACGCTCCACCTCACGGTGCTCAACGTGAACGGGCCGGTGCGCTTCGCAAACCAGCCCGAGTTCGCCATTTTCGAGGGCCAATCACTGACCGCCCGCATCGGGGCGAACGACCCCGAGTATCCCTTCTTCAACGCCGCGGCGCTGGGCCAGGCCGGCGACGGCGACGTGGAAAACGGCGGCTTTATTCCGCCGCTGACCATCACGCATTCCACGCTGCCCGCGGGCGCCACCTGGGATGCCGAGACATGGCTGCTGGCGTGGACGCCGGGACCGGACCAGGCCGGGCGTTACGAACTGGTCTTCGGCGTGCAGGACGACGGCGATGGCACGGGCACTCCGACCATGGACAGCATCACCGTCGTCATCGTGGTCACCGACACCAATGTCACGCCGGTGGTCGCGCCGATCCAGGCCGTGGTCGTGCCGGTGGGCGAAAGCCGCACCATCCCTGTGAGCGCCACCGACGCGGAGGGGGCGCCGCTCACGCTGCGCGTCGAAGGGTTGCCGGTATTCGCGAGCTTTACCGACAACGGCAACGGCACGGGCGTGATCTCCCTGAGCACGCAGCCCGGCCATCGCGGCGATTACATTCTCACGGTGCTGGCCACCGACGACGGCAATGGCGGGCTTTCCGCAACACAAACCGGCGGCGCCCGGTTCGTGCTCTCGGTGACATCCGCCAACGAGCCGCCCGTGCTCGCGCCCGTCGGC
>CAZYHO010000135.1:0-10707 GCA_964647495.1 uncultured Akkermansia sp.
AAAAAGCCAAACAAGGCGGAAACCGGAGGCAAGATCCCCGATCATCAGCGATCCCGGAGCGGCCGCCGCGCGAACGCGTCGGATTGGTGTCCCGCCTTCAGGCCAATGCCGTTCATTCGCGGTTAATTGAACCGTACCGGGCTTCAGCCGGGCAGCGTATAGCCTGGTGCGGAATGGCATGTGCGCACCGAGAGGGCCAACGGCCCGGCCCTATACCAGCCTGGGGCACCGCCCCAGGAAAGACCGCCACGCATTATTAAAGGGCTGAAAGCCCGCCCCATCATTCAATTCTCGATAGAGAAGAGGACATCGGCAAGCGTGTCGATCATGAAGACCAAGTGGCAGCGGCACGATCGAGGATGGAGCGGAGCCGGAGTGGGGACAGACCCCATGTGCGATTCCTCTCCATTGGCACATGATCGGTGCATTGCGGGTTGCGGGTTGCGGGGATGTCGGCGCGGGGAGGCGGGAGTACTGTGGGGCCTGATTGGTTAAGAAATCTGTAATATTTATTGACATTAAGAAATTTAAAAACTAGTCTGGACGGCGAAGTGAATTTTAAAAAGATGAACGGACGCAATGATTTCCGGTGGTGGATGTGGCCATTGGCCGCGGGGTTGGTGATCGGGCTGGCGGGCTGCGGCGACCGCCGGCAGGAGGCGCGTTCGGAGCTGAGCGCGAAGGCGTTCACGTTCACGGTGGACGAGTACATGAGGGCGGCGCGCGAGGGGAATGTGACGGCGCTGCGTCATTTCCTGGAGGCGGGGATGGAGGTGGACGTGGCGAATGGGGAGGGACTGACGGCGTTGTTTCAGGCGGCGCAGGCGGGGCGGGCGGAGGCGGTCGAATTTCTGGGGTCGCGGGGCGCGAATGTGGAGACGCCCGGGACGGGATTTGACACGCCGTTGATGGCGGCGGCGCGGGAGGGCACGCTGGAGACGGTGAAGGCGCTGCTGGACGCGAAGGCGATGCCTGGGGCGCGGTCGACGCGGTATGGATGGACGGCGCTGACGGCGGCGGCGTATCGCGGGGATGTGGAGATCGTGAAACTGCTGGCGCCATTGAGCGGCGAGTCACTGGACGAGGCGCTGCAACTGGCCTGTGTGCAGGGAAATCCGGCGGTGGTGGAGGTGCTGCTGCGGCAGGGGGCGGATGTATTCTCGAGGAGCAAGGAAAACCGGACGCCGCTCATGTACGCGGCGGCCAACGGGCACGCGGACGTGGCGCGCCTGCTGCTCCTCAACGGATCGAACAAGCTGCTGATGGACGACGAGAAGCTGACCGCGGCCGACCTCGCCGCGCAGAACAAACATGCCGCGGTGCTGGCCGTCCTCGACGATCCGCGCAACGCTCCGCCGCTGTCCGCGGGTGGCGAGGCCGGCGTTCTCGCCGCCGCGCCGGGAGAGGCGACCGCGCCGGAAGAGGCGACCGCACGGGCCGATGGCAGCGCGGCGGGCGAGGCCGGTGTGGCCGCCGTTTCCGACACCGATGATGGACCGGTTTTGGTCGATCCGGAGTTGGCTGTCGCGGTGCCCGCGGGTGCGCCTTTCGATGCCGAGGACGGGGAAGCCGCCGCGGATGCGCCGGCCGTTGCCTCCGCGAAACGCACAGCCTCCGCGGGTGGTTCTCAATCCGCGCCGCTCGCGCTGCCCACGCCGCCCGCGCGACTGCATGGCGCGCGTCTCGCCGGGCTGGCGGATGGCTCGACCACCTCGGTGCGCGAGCAGGTGCGCGTGCGCGGATTCCGCGAAGGCCAGTTGCCGATCGTGCTCGAGGAAGTGCCCGCCGTGGGCGAGTCGGCGCGCATCCGCGTGCTCGGACGCGCCGGCAGCGCACCGGAGATCGTCCCCGCCGGCGGAGTGATCGGCGATACCGGCCTGGAACTCGTCCGCGTCGAACGCCGGTTCATGGACAGCAAGATGGGCGAAGGCCGGCCGCTCGATGTTTCGCACGCCGTCGTGCGCGACCGAGCCACCGGCCAGCGCCACATCGTGCGCCGCCAGCAGACCGCGCCGACCACCCAGGCCACCGCCCTGATCGGCGCGGGAAGAGGCAACGAGGCCTATGAGGTGCAGGAAGGCGACGAATTCACCGTCGGCGACGCCGATCCGGCCCGCTACCGCGTCCTCGACGTCCGCCCAACCCAGGTCGTCGTCGAAAACCTGGAAACCCGCGAGACCGTCACCTTGGCACGCGGATACGCGCGCTGATCCATTCGTCAACTTACAATTCGACCGTCTGGCCGAGTGTGCCGACGTGTGCACGCGCCTGAAACGCGTCGATGAGCCCGTGTTTGAGCGCCTCGCTGCGTTCCGGCTCGCCGTGGACCAGCCACGTTTGTTCTTTGCGGCCGGTGATCCGGCCGTAGTACCGGAGCAACTCGCTGTGGTCCGCGTGACCCGAAAATGAATCGAGCGTTTCGATGCGCGCGCGCACCTTGACCCGCTCGCCCAGGACGTTCACTTCGCGGAATCCCTCGCGCAGCTTCCATCCCAGCGTCTGCTCGGCGCAGTACGCCACGAAGACGACGGTCGTGCATGGATCCGCCAGATTGTTTTTCAGGTGGTGCAGCACGCGCCCCGCCTCACACATGCCCGAGGCCGCGATGATGATGGCCGGCTCTTTCAGCGTGTTGAGCGCCTTCGATTGCTCGACCGAGCGGATCAGCGACAGCCCTTCGAAGTGAAACGGATTCCGCTTCTTGAACAGGAACTCGTACACCTCCTCCCTGAAGCATTCCGGGTGCAGACGGAAAATCTCGGTCGCATCGACCGCGAGCGGGCTGTCCACGAAAATCGGAACCTTCGGCAGCCGTCCCTCCTCCAGGAGCTGGTTGAGCACGTAGATGAGCTGCTGCGTGCGCTCGACCGCAAACGCGGGAATGATCACCTTGGCGCATTCGTGCAGCGCCCGCTTCAGGATACCCTCGATCCTGTGGTGCTCGTGCGTGGGCTGCTCGTGCTCGCGCCCGCCGTACGTGCTTTCCATCAGCACGAAATCGATGTCCTCCGCCGCCTCCGGATCCCGCAGCAGCACGTCGTCGCCGCGCCCGACATCGCCGGAAAACAGAAACCGCCTCCGCCGGCCACCCTCCGTCACGTCGAGGACGACTTGCGCCGCTCCGAGCAGGTGGCCCGCATCGATGAATGTGAGTTCGACGCCGGGAGCGATGGGAAGTTTCCGGTGGTAGTCGAATGTGACGAACTGGCGGAGGCATTTTTCCGCGTCATGCGGCGTATAGAGCGGTTCGAGGGGCGGCTCGTTGCGGCGCTTGCGGTGTTTGTTGAGCCAATCGATATCGCCTTCCTGAATGCGGGCGGAATCCGCGAGCATGATCTGGCAGAGGTCGCGCGTGGCGAACGTGCAGTAGACATTGCCGCGGTATCCCTGGCGCGTGAGGTTCGGCAGATTGCCGCTGTGGTCGATGTGCGCGTGGCTGAGCACCACGGCATCGAGCGATGCCGGATCGAAGCGGAAGTGGCGGTTGCGTTCGATCGCGTCGCGCCGCTTGCCCTGGTACAGCCCGCAGTCGAACAGGATGCGATGACCATTGACCTCCAGCAGGTGCTGGGACCCGGTGGTAGTGCCGGCGGCGCCGCAGAAGGTGAGCTTCATAAATGCTGCACGGTGGGGCGGGGGATGCGCCCGCGTCAAGCCGGCGGCAAGATTTCGCAGGCGCGGACCGTCGATCGCGGTACGTATGCGGTGTGTCGATTCGCCCGCTGGTCCCCTCGGCCCGCCTGCTCTGGCTGGCGGGCCTGGTCATCGTGCCGGCAGCCACGATGGCCGGCGCGGCGCCGGAGTGGGCGGGCGCCTGCGTCCTGCTCATGGCGGCGGTGGCCGTGCTGGCCGGAATCGACGCCTGGATCGGCTGGTCGCGGCTCGACTCCGTGGCCGTCGCGGCGCCGGCCGTCGTGCACGGCGCGCGCGGACGCGAGGTCGATCTGACGGTGGCCGTGGAAGGCCTGTCGGCGGCGGCGCGCGCCGGGCTGTCGCTTCCGGATGTCGTGCGGTGCGCCCGGCCGGTGGTCCGGCTCCAGCCGCCCGAGGACAAGGCGGAGTGGCGGCTGCTTGTGCTGAAGCGCGGCCGGCACCTGTTCGACCATGTGTTTTTCGAGGCCGCGTCGCCGCTCGGGTTGTGGCTGCGGCGACGCTCGCTTCCGCTGGGCGTCGAGCTGCATGTGTATCCGGATTTGAGGCGTGACCGCGCGGCCATGTCCGCCGTCTTCATGAACCGGGACGGCCCGGGCATGCACGCGCGCTCGCAGGTGGGCAAGGGACGGGAATTCGACCATTTGCGCGACTACGCGGCCGGGGACGACTTCGGTGACATCCACTGGAAAACCACCGCGCGCCGCGGATTCCCGGTCACCAAGACGTTCCAGGTCGAGCGCACCCGCGAAGTGTACGTCGTCATCGACCACTCGAGGCTCAGCGCGCGCACGCTGCGCTCGGACGTCGCCGGGCAGGCGGCTCACGCCCCGCTTCCGGGCGACGTCCCGCTCGGTGGCCGCGAGTGGGTGGAAACGCACCTCGAGCGCGCCCTGGAAAGCGCGCTCGCCCTGGGCCTCGCCGCCGAACGCCAGCACGACCGCTTCGGATTGGTCGCGTTTGCCGACCAGGTGACGCGCTTCGTCAGGGCCGGCGCCGGCCGCGTCCATTACGGCGCCTGCCGCAACGCGCTCCTCACGCTCGAGACTCGCCTCACCGCCCCGAATTTCGAGGAACTCTTCGTTTTCCTGCGGCGCACGCTGACCCGCCGCGCCCTGCTCATCATCCTGACCGACCTCAGCGATCCCCTGCAAGCCGAGGCCTTCATCGATGACATCCGCCTCGTCGCCAGGCACCACTTCGTGCTCGTCAGCATGATCCGCCCCGCCCACGCCGCACCCCTCTTTTCCCGCGCCGATCCCCAAGGGCTCGACGACATCTACCGCGACCTCGGCGGCCACTTCCTCTGGCACGATCTCCAGGAAGTCACCGCCGTCCTCGCCCGCCAGGGTGTGCGCCTCTCGCTGCCGGACTCCGCCGCGCTGACCGTCGACGTCGTCTCCCGCTACATGGAGGTCAAAGGCCGTCAGTTGCTCTGAGCCGCACGAGCCGCATGAGGCCCATGCGCGGCCCCGATCTGGTCACACCTCCCCTCGCCCCGAACCGCCGATCCTCGCGCCTGGCGCGCCTGAATGCCACCTGTGGTTTTACAACCGCCAATGGACGCGAATGGACGCGAATCCAGATATGTTCGCGTTCATTGGCGTTCATTCGCGGTTGCCGGGCACTCCACGATCGTCTGCGTGGTCTCTGCAATCCTTGCGTTCGTGATCCGTGAGTGTGGTGATATCCGGAGGAGATGGACTGCGTTTTGAGTTGGAGGTTTTTATAGCGAAAACAACGCCGATAACAGGCGCCGCGAGCAAAAGGAGCAGCACAAGAATCACGATGATCTCGGCGCTTCCGATGGCTCCGAAGAAGGTGACGAACTCATGGACCGGCATTGATGTCACGGGGTATGAGATGGGGACAGACCCTCTATGCAGCCCCGAAGGCTGAACTGTTTATTGCTGCGAAGGGTATGGGATGGGGGGGCGGAGTGATTTCCAGGGTTCGTCGTTGAAACAATCGACGACGTCGGGGCCGGTCTCGCCGGTCGGGCTGAGGATGGCGAGGAAGCGCAGGGTGCCGGAGCCTGTATTGTAAGTGGCGTGGGGCAGGCCGGCCGGGATGTGGGCGAGTTCGCCGACTTTGATGACGCGGTGCTGCTCGCCGACGTACTGTGTCATCTCGCCTTCGAGGACATAGAGGATTTCCTCGTGGACCGGATGATAGTGATAGTTATGGGCCTCGCCGGGCGGAAATGTGGCGCGAACGAGCAGGAGGTGTTTGGCCTCGACCATGCCGGGTTTGGCGAGCCACTCGACGTGGCACCAGTCGAGGTCGACGTGTTCGGCATCGGCGGCGGTGATGTAGCGGTTCATGGGGATCGGGGTGTGCGGGCTGGGCGCGCTGACATCAACGCAGGGATTTCAAATACGCAAACAGATCGGTCCACTGCTCGGGGGAATAGGCGACTTCGAGGCCCTCGGGCATGAGCGAGCGGCGCGTGAAGCCGGCTTTGCGGAGGCGATCGGTCGGGATGCGTTCGTCCTCGATGCCCGGGAGGCGGAGGACGATGGCATCGGCGTCCTGCCGGGCGAGAAACCCCTCCTTGACGCTGCCGTCGGTGAGTTCGGCGCGGAAAACGCGGTAACCCGGCTCCATGGCGGCGTTGGGGGTGAGGATGTTGCGGAGGATGGCCTCCGTGCCCATGGCGCCGATGGCGCTGAGCGTCGGTCCGATCTCGCCTCCTTCCGTGCCCACCTTGTGGCAGGCGATGCAAACGGCGGCGGCCAGTTTGCCGCGGACCGGATCGCCGCCGGGTCTGTCGGCGAGCGCGCGGAAATGCGCGAATCTGGCATCGAGCGCGCGGGCGGCCTCGGGCGTGACAAGCGGCGGAAAGTCCATGGTCTTGACCATGCGCGCCGTGCCGTGGAGCCGGTCCCAGGCCGCGTCGAGCGGGCGGTAATATGCCGGCGGCGGGTCGAGGCCGGTGCGGTCGAAGGCGGCGCGGATTTCGTCCTCGCTGCGGCAGGCATGCCAGATCCTGAACTCGGCGATCTGCGCGGCGGTGCCTTGGGGCACATTGCTGCGGCCGATGGCGAGGCCTGTGTACTCGGTGGTGTCGGGCCGGCCGGCGGCCTGGTCGAGTTCGCCGTTGAGGAAGAGTTTGAATTGCCCCTCTGCGTCACGCGTGACGGCGACGTGGGTCCAGACGTCGGCAGTCATCGTCTTGTTGGCGATGATCACGTCGTTCAGGCCATTGCCGGCCCAGACGCGCAGGCGCGAGTCGTAGAAATTGATGTCGAGCACGCCGGGCGCGCCGAGCAGGCTGTCGGCATTGGTGATGCCCGGGTCGAGCTTGATCCATGTTTCCAGCGTGAACGGTCCGGCGAGCGTGAGGTTCGAATCGACGTACGCCGCGTCATCGCCATTGAGCGCGAGCACCTCGGAAAACAGACCGGCCATCGAGTCGAGCAGCGCCTTCAGCCCGGCGTCGTCCTTGAGCACGGCTTGCAATTTGTCGATGAGCACACCATCGAGTTCGTCATTCGGCACGCGTTCATCGCGGAGGGCGGCGACGAGGGCGGTGGCGCCGGCCGGAGTGGCGGCGAGGGCGTGGAGCGAGCGTTTGCGCTGGGCGGCATTGAGGCCGGGCCAAAGCGGCAGCAAGGCATCCGGCGTGGCGACGAGCGCGGCCAGGGCGGCATCGCGCACGGCGGCATCGGCGTGCCTGGCAAACGGGAGGATTTCCTCCGCCCGCGTGCTGCCGAGGTCGCGCAAGGTGGCGAGCACGGGTACGGCGGTGGCGTCCGGCCGATCCAGCAGCGCGGCCACTTGTGGCTCCAGCGCGCCGAGCTTGAACGCGGAGACGACTTTCAACGCGAGCCCGGCGTCCGTGCGGAGCAGATCGCCCGCGACGCCGGCCAGCAGCGGCTGCAACCCGGCGGCATTGAACCTCGTCTGCTGCCGCAGCAATGCCTCCAGCCCGGCCGGCGACTGGACGAGCGCGGCCAGCGCCGTGCGCACGTCCGGGTGGTCCGGCGCTTCCGCCAGCCGCAGGATTTCCTCGTCGTTCGGCGCGCGGTTCAACTTCGGCAGCAGTCGGGCGACGCGCGGCGCGGACTCGGCGGGCGGCAGGGCGAGGGTGGCAAGGAGGAGGTTTTCCGGTGGCGTCGAGTATTCATTCTTTGTGAGCCATTGCGTCAGCTTCTCGGGATGCCGTTCGAGGAACATGCGGACCAGATACCGCTCGAACTCCCGTTCGTAAGCGGCGCCGACTTTGATCGTCTTGTCGGATTGCGTGGACTTTGCTGTCGGACCGGGAAGCGATTCTCCGGCGCCTGCTATGATCAGAACGGTGAGCGGGACAGCGCCTCGATCGTCGGAACTCAGCTTTTCGCCCATGCTGGCGATGATCGCCGCACGAACGCGGGGATCGAGTCCGCGCCACAGAGAAGTGTAACTGTCGTCGCCAACGACAAAGGCGAGCGCCCATAGGTCGAACCGCTGCGCTTCCCGAAGGACGATGGTTCTGGAGTTGCTCGCCAGGAACGATCCAAAGGAGACGAGGCTATCCGAGTCCAGGGTGGCTGTCTCATCCAGCACCCACAGCGCCTGGATGCGTGCGGCATCGGGATAGACCAGCAGGTGGTTGTTCGATGCGTCTTGAATCGGTTCGCGCGGAGAGTCCGGTGATCCGCGAGGACTGCCAGACGCCGGCTTCCCAGAAGGGGTCAGGAGAGCCGCCAACGCATCGACGGTCTCTTTCGCGGGAGTCCCGCGATCCGCGAGCGTCTGCCAGGCGAGGTGGCTTTGCGCGAGCGATTCGCCGCCGAGTTTCGCGACCAGGTCCATCTCCGGCATCGTCGTGAAATCAGGCACCGCGAAACCGCGTTCGGCCTTGCCCTTGAGCCGCCAGATGCGGCCGCGTTTTTTGTCGCGTTCCGGGTGGTTTCGCGGCACCTCGTTGTGGGAAATGATCTTGTTATACCAATCGACGATGTAGACCGCGCCGTCCGGGCCGAGCGTCATGGCGACCGGCCGGAACCACGGATCGCCGCTGATGACGACATCGGGGAGTTTCTCGAGAATCCAGCCGGTGCCCGTGGCCGAGCTGCGGTGCATCCTGATCGCCTGGATGCGGTTGGTGATCGGGTTGGCCACCAGCATCACGTCGGACCATTCGGGCGGGAAGGCGCCGGCGACATCGGTGAGCGCGAGCCCGCTCAGGCCGGTGCCGCCCATGCGGAATTCCGGCGCGGTGGCCGGGAATTCGGGCGCGTATGATTTCCACTGGCCGTTCGAGCAGCCCGGGTAGTTGGCGTACTCGTGAAATGGCATGACCGGGTAGCCGAAGTCGTTGGCTTCCTGGATGAATGTTTCGCCCTCGGCGTTGATCACGAGGCCCCAGATGTTGCACGGGCCGTTGCTGGTGATGGTGAAATCCGACCCGTCAGGCCGGAATTTCGCCATGCGCGTCTGGTCGAACTTGACCGGCTCCGGCTGGTTTGGGCCGACGACATTCGAGTAATTGAACGCTCCTTGCGCCATCCAGATCCAGCCGCCCGGCGCGCGCGTGAACTGGTGCGGGAAGAGATGCGAATCCTGCACGCCGAAGCCGGTCAGCACGACATCGCGCGTGTCGGCGCGCCCGTCGCCATCGGTGTCGCGCAGAAACACGATGTCCGGCCCGTGCTGCACGTAGCACCCGTCCTTGTACGGCAGCATGCCGAGCGGGATCGCCAGGCCGTCGGCGAAAACAACCGGCTCTTTCGCGTAGCGCGGGCCTCCGCCGCCGGCCGGCGAGCGGTCAATCACATCGTACACCAGCACCTTGTCCTTCGCCTGGCTCGCGTACAGCGCGTCGGCCGCCGCCTGGTTTTCGTTGGCATCGACCGGATACTCGAGCGCCGTCATCGTCCAGAGCCGGCCGCGCTGGTCGAACTGCACGGCCACGAATTTGCCATACCCTTTGTCGATGTCCTCCTCGACGACGAGTTCCATCTCGAGGCCGGGCGCGAGCGAGAACGCCGCCTTTTCATCCTCCGCGGGCGCCGGTGATTCCTGCGCGGGTTTCGCCGGCTCGGGGGCACCCTCGCGATCCGGGCCGGGCGGCAGCTCATCGATCGTGATGTCCTTGACCTGCACGAGCCCTTTGCCGCCGCCGTGGATCTGGATGCCGAATTTCCCGGTCTGCACGATCTTCGGGTCGGGCTCGACGTAATCGACGCCGAGCACGCCGTTGATCCACGTCGTGATGCGCGGGCCGTCGGCGCGGATGACGTACTCGTTCCAGTCGTCCTTCTTGATGACCGGGCGCAGCGTGGTCATGTCGGCCTGGGCGAGCAGTTTGTTGCGGCGGCTTTCGTCGTAGATGCCGCCGTACCAGGCCGGCTCGCCGTAGTCGCACTGGTAGCCGATCATTTCCGAGTTGTTCGGCACGCGCTGCGAGCGGATCTGAAACCCGGAATTGATGAACCCCTCGCTGCCGGTGAGCTTGATCTTGAAGCGAACCACAAAATTCGCGTAATCCTTCGTGCTCGCGAGAAAATCGTTCTCCTTCACAGTTTCCGACAACGAGCCGCCGGTCAGGGCGCCGTCCTCCACGCGCCAGAGTTTTTCGTTCCCCTCCCAGTCGTCGAGCGACTTGCCATCGAATAGCGGCGTGGCTTTTGTTCCCGGAGCGGGCGGCGGCTCCGCAAATGCGTCAGGCGCAGGCAGACAGAAACCGATGACGGTCGCGATAACGATCCCCGCAAGGCGGCCGGCGAAGTCAGCAATGGAACGGTGCATGGAGCGCCCATTCTAGCGCCGGAGTCCGCCGCGTCGAGTACGAGTGGCGCGCCCGCCCCGGCGCCCCTGTCCGATCAGGGGTCGGCTCAGGCAGGCGGTCGAATGCGGCTCGACGACGGAAAGAGACCGCGAATGGCCAGGCCGGACATTTTTTCTTCGCACAAGCGCCGCCCTACCCGAGAACCTCAAATCGCATGAGAATATGAGGTCTGTCCCCCTTTCCCTTCTCAGAAGAACGGGTGTGAGTTGCTGGCCCGGGCGTTCTCGTCCGCCCAGCCGTAGATCATCTTTCGCATTTTCTCCCCGCCGGCGCGCAGG
>CAZYHO010000136.1:0-10676 GCA_964647495.1 uncultured Akkermansia sp.
CTTCGAGCGTGGTCTGGTAGCGTTCGGAAACCGAGGCGACGAGGTTTTCGAGGCGGAGCGAAATCTGGGTCGTCCGGACTTCTTCGCGGCCGCGCTGTTCGCTCCAGGCGGCGAGCTGGCGGCGGGCGGCGCCGAGCGAGCGTTCGATCTCGCCGACTTTCAGCGCTTGCTCGCCGCGCCGGGCCTGCTCGGCGGCGATGCTTTCCTCCAGCGAGGCGATTTCGGCCTGGCACCCGGCAATGGTGGTCTGGAGGTTTGCCGTTTCCTCGTGGGCGGTGGCGATGCGTTCGCGGTGCGTGACGATTTCGGCCTCGCGGCGGTCGGCCAGCGCCACCAGTTCGCGCAGGCGGCCGAGCATGGGGTCGCGCTGGGTGCGCAACGACTCGGCGGCCTGCTGTTCGAGGGCGAGCGAGCGTTTGAGGTCGTTGAGGGCCTCGCCGCATTCGGCTTCGGCGCGCACGGCATCGGCGAGCGCCTGGTCGAGTTCCGTGGTGCGGCGGACGTGTGTCTCGACGTCGATGCGGGCGGCGGCGATCCGGTCGCCGATGGCGGTCAGGGCGGCGGTGAGTTCATCGCGGCGGCCGGCGACATGGGCGGCCTCGGTTTCGAGGGAAGAGATGCGGCTGTTGTGGCCGGCGATTTCCTTGCCGATCATCTGGATCTGGCCTTGAAGTTCGCTCTCGCGCAACTTGGTGTCGTGCAGCGTCTGGGCGGCCTCGGCGAGCTGGTCGCGCAGGCCGGTGACGAGCCCGCTCATGGTGGCGACGAGTGTTTCGAGTTGCTCGAGCTGCTCGGCGCCGGTCTCGACGCCGGCGCGGAGTTCCTTGATTTCGTTCTGGCGCTGGAGCATCGAGGTCGGCTCGTCGGTGCTGCGGCCGCCGCGGATGATCCCCTGGGCGGAGACGAATTCGCCGGACTGTGTGGCGAAGGCGATGTCGGGATACTGCGAGCGCAGGCGCAGAGCGCTGGCCAGATCGGGCACGATGAGCACGTTGCCCAACAAATGGTCGATGAGCGGCGCGACCGGCGGGCGGACGCGCACTTTGTCGGCCGCCCAGGCCTGCGATCCTTCGGGAAGAATGGACAACTGGCGCGGCAATTCGACAGGGAGAAATCTTTCAGGCACGATGGCCGCCTCGCCCAGGCGCTCGCGGGTGAGGGTGTCGATGAGGCTTTCGGCGAGCGCTTCGTCGTCGATGAGCACTGTTTGCAGGTGCTGGCCGAGGGCGGCCTCGATGGCGCGCACGAATTCCGGCTCCACCTCCAGATAAGACGAGAGGAGGCCGCGGATGCCGGCTTTGTAAACGTCCGGCCGGTCGAGGCCGGCGAGCACCTGGCGCGTTCCGTTTTCCAGCCCCTCGCCTTGGTCGACAAGTTGTTCGAGCACAGAGAGGCGGGATTGTTTTTCCGCGAATGCACGGTGGACGTCGCGATGGCGCTGGTGGACCAGATCGAGTTCGGTTTGCGTCTGGCGCAGGCGGTCCTGCATCTCGGCGAATTCGATTTCCTGGGTGGCGCGCTGCTCGGCGATCGCGGCGTGTTCGGCCTGGATGCGTTGCTCTTCGCTGGCGCGCTCCTGGCGGTCAGCGATCAGGCGGGCGGCTTCGGCCATCAACTGCTCGTGCCGGCGCTGGCCGGTTTCGATTTGTGACTGGCTGGTGCTGAGGTGCGCCTGCTGGGAAATGACGACGGTTTCCGCCTGGTGAGCGAGGCGCCGCAGCTCGTGCAATTCGCGTTCCAGGGCCTCGCGGGTTTCGTGCTGGCGCCGGGTGCGCGCTGTCTGCTCGGTGATCGCGCTTTCCTGGGCGGCGATCCGGGATGTGACCTGCACCATGGTTTCGTCCGCCTCCTGGAGGCAGTGCTCCTCGTCGGCGAGGCGGCGGTGTGTGGCCTCGATTTCCCCCTGGGCCGTGGCCACGAGGACCTCCAGTTCGCGGACGCGCTCGCCGTTGAAGCCGATGCGGCCCTCGGCCGAGCGCCGCCGGGTCAGGTGATCGTTCACGGCCGAGCGCTGCACGGCCAGTCGGGCGTCGGTTTCCTCCAGCCCCCGCCGCAGCGTCTCGACCTCCTCCTCCCGAGCGGTGAGGTCCGCGCCGATCCGTTCGATGTCGCCGTTCAGGGCGGCCACCGAATGCGTCAGTTCTCCCATCTCGGCCGACCACTCGGTGAAACGATGGTGCGCCAGGTGGGTGTCCAGTATCCGCGCCTCGCGGTGGATCTCCTGGTAGCGGCGCGCCTTGGCCGCCTGCCGCTGCATCGAGGCGATCTGGCGTTTCAGCTCGGCGATGATGTCGGTGACGCGCAGCAGGTTCGCGTCGGTGTACTCGAGCTTCCGGATCGCTTCGCGCTTCTGCGTCTTGAATTTCGTGATGCCCGCCGCCTCCTCGAACACCGCCCGCCGGTCCTCGGGCTTCGAGCTGAGCAACTGATCGATTTTGCCCTGCTCCATGATCGAATACGCCGACTGCCCGATCCCCGTGTCCATGAAGAGCCCGTGGATGTCCCGCAGCCGGCAGGGAGTCCCGTTCAACGCGTACTCGCCCTTGCCGTCACGATGCACGCGCCGGGTGATCGAGATTTCGTTATAGTCGACACCCAGCGCCTTTTCGCATTCGGAGAAAGTCAACGTAACCTCCGCCAGATTATGCGGTTGGCGCTTGTCGGTCCCGTTGAAAATCACGTCCGCCATCTCCCCGCCCCTCAGCGCTTTCGCGGATGTCTCCCCGAGCACCCACTTGATCGCATCCACAATGTTGGACTTTCCGCATCCGTTGGGGCCCACAATGCCGGTCACGCCAGGGTGAAAATCGATCGCGGTCTTGTCCGCAAATGACTTGAAACCTTGAAGTTGCAGAGATTTAAGAAGCATAAAATTTAAGGAAACCGTAGGGAACTCGACGCCATCCCGGCCCAGCCTGCCAAAAACGCCGCTCCTGCGCAAGAAGTATCTTGGGCCTCCACTACATATTGTAGGGGTGTGCCGGGGGCTGTCCATTCGTAGTGGCGGCTGTGGTCAGGGCACGGTATACGGGTACACGGTACACGGTGCACGGTGCACGGGGCAGGAACAGATAGAGGGACAGTCAAATAGTGGGCTTCCCACTGCTGGCGGTCGCCCGCCTGCATTTATTCTCCACGTCCGGTCCGGGGCTGTCGTGTGCATACGAACAATGGGGGTGCATGTGCGCGGGCGATTTTTCTCTTGGCCGGGGCAGGGGAATGGGCGCACAGTGCACCGGCGACGGGGGGGCGGATGGCGATTTCGCCACTCCTGCCGCTCCGCTGAAACCAGAGAGGTCCCCACTGTCCATCATGTCCGCTCCGCCATCTCATGCCAAACCGCCTGGCGACGACTTCGTGCTCTGGCCGGAGACGCCGGGACATGGGGCGGGGCGAACCGAGGGGGCTCACTTGCAGCGGGTTTTGGACGGGCTGGCGCCGGCGGAGCAAACCCCTGAGGGCGAAGGCGCATCGGCGGCGGCGGCGGTGGAAGCGGGATCGGAGGCCCAGGGGGACCAGCGGTTTTATCCGGCGTCACGTCAATGGTTTCGGACGACGGCGGCTATTCCGGCCTCGGACGCCACGGACAAATGGTGGCAGGAACCGGCTTCAGCGGGCGCTCCGGGCGCTCCTGCCGAGCCTGTGATTCAGGATTCATCGTCCGCGGGTGGCGCGCACGTTCCCGGGGTGCCGGCCACTCCTGGTTTGCCTGCGGCTGAAGCGGCCGAATACCTGAGTCCGGAGACGATATGGGAGCTGGCGGCCGAGGAGCTGGAGCAGGCGAGCCGGTTGAGGGCACGCCCGGCCTCGGCTGTGCGGCCAGAGCCGGCACTGCCTCAGCCGCTGGAAGCCGCCGCCGGCGCCGCAGCGGCGCCGGCGGCGGCCGGAGCGATCCCGGGAGGTGGCATGGCAGGATTGGCGATGGAGGCTCTGGAGGTGGCGGCTTCGGCAGCGGAGGCTCAGGCGGAGACGGTGCCAAGGCTCCCCGAAATTCTTCTGCCTGCCGTCGAGGGTGAGCGACCGGCAGTGCCCGTGGCCGAGTCAGGACGCAGCGCGGAAGTGGAAACGATCGCGGTAGCGGACGAACTGAAGGAGAAGGCAGTGGATGGGCCGGTCCTGGCGGATGTCGCTGCCTTGTCGCGGCAGATTTCCGCTCTCGGGGGGGAGGAGCCACCACCCTCGCGCGTAAAATCGGCCGATCTGACCCTCCTCCCTGCGCCGGGCGGACCCACGCCCTTCGCAGGTCTGACCGCAGAAGTTCTTCCCGCGCAGTCGCCAGAGTCGGGGGACGCGGAATCGGGCATCGATATCTGGCCAGCGACCGGCGATCGCGACGCAGCGTCTTCTCCGCTGATTCCTTTTCCCAGGCCCGCCGAACCGGCGCCCGCAGCAACGGCGATGGTCGAGCCGCTTCCCGCCATTCCGCTGCCGGCCGTCCCGGCGTCCCCGCGCCCCGTCGTATTCCGCCGCGCCGGGCCTGCCAGCGCGTCGTTGCCCACGCAGCGCCGCCCGCCGCTTGCCGGCCGGATCCCGGAGCCGGAAACCGGCGACTCCGCGGCGGATGAGCACGGCGGCTCCATACGCACCGATGTCGAGCACGCCGAGGCCGGGACGAGTCCCGAAAGTGATGATCTGCCCATTTCACCGGATGGCCGCCAGCGCGGTCGTCGCCGGAGGAGCGATCGTTCGCGCGGTGCCCGATCGGAGCGACGGCGGCGGCCCTGGGGGCGATGGATGGCGGGGATGACGGGAGTGATGCTGGTGGTGGCCGGCGTGGCCGTCATGATGGGACGCGACCATTTGCCGACAGACTGGTCCGAGAGCGCGGGACGGTGGTGGCAAAAGGCCCATCAATGGGTCTTTCCTCACCAGTACGGCCATCCGCGGCGCGGCGTGCAACCCCGGTCCGGACAGGACGTTTCGGCCAGTGTTTCCTCGCCGGTGGAAGCCGCGCCTTCAGAGCAGGATTCCGCGGACCCGGGTCCGGAGGAACAGGAGGTCGCCGAGCCGGCCTCGGCGCCACCCTCGCCCACCGCTTCCGACGGGCTCTCGACCCCCTTGAGCGCCGGCGATACAGCGTCATCGCCACAGGATGCCGGGCCTGCGACCGGCGCCATTCCGCTCGAGATGCTCGACGGCTTTCCCGTCCTCAGGGCGGAGCCGGTGGACGAATCCGGGCTCGAGGCCGAGGCCGGCAGCCCATCCACGCCGCCCGATCCCTCCTCGAATCAACCGGGCGAACCGGAGCCTCCCGAGGGCCAGGGGACGCCCGCGGATTCCGGGAACGCCGCGAGCCCTGAACCATCCGCGAGTCCGGCGGGATCCGTGCTTCAGGAAACCTCCGCAAATGCATCCGGCCTTGACGCCGGCTCCCCGGCTCCCGCGCCGGAGCTGCCCGCCGATGCCTCGGCAGCGGAAACCCCCGGCACTCGCGAGCCGTCAATCAGCCTCTGGGACGGCGAGGAGCGCCCGCCTGCCGGAACACCGATCGCCGAAAGCGCCACGCCGCCCGAGCCGCCGGCCCCGGAAACACCCGGGACATCCGACGCCGAAGTCCGGGAAGCCCGCCGTGCGGTGCGCGGACTGGTGGAAGCGCGGACTGTTGCCGATGTGCTTCCGTGGATCTTCGATGCCCGCAAACTGGAATCTTCCGTGCGCGATTACCATGCGCGGAATCCGCTGCAGCCGATGGCGGATGCCGTCATCGAACACGAATTCAGCGACGTGATTTCCTCCACCGGAGCCAAGGTTCATATCTTCAACGTCCTCGGGCAAAACCATCCCCGCGGATTTCCCGTCTCCGCCGAATCCACGCCCCAGGGGTATCGGATCGACTGGCAAAGCTACATCCAGTGGCGCGACGGATGGCTCCGCCGCTTCCTCGAAACCAAACCCGCCGAGCCGCAAACACTCTTCGTCTTTCTCTCCCGGACTCACCATTTCAACGACGACGTGCCGAATCTCGATCACAAACACGCCTTCAGAGTCACTTCGGCCGTGCCGGATGACGAAGGAGCCGTCGCCTTCGTGGACAAGAACTCAGCCGTCGGCCGCTCGCTCGCCGAAGTCTACGAATGGCGCACCATGTATTTCCCGGTCGTCGAACTCCAATGGGTCCCCGCGGGCAAGGACGGCGGCCGCTATATCCGCCTCAACCGCATCGTTCGCCCCACATGGCGCCGCGTCGGGCAGTGATCGCCGCCGCCCGCTGTTCAAACGCCGGTTCCCGTTCCGCGGCAAACATCGGCTATCATCGAGAAGCTGCCGATGGCGGAGATATCGACGCCAGCAGTGAATACTTTTGGGAGGACATGGTCGAAGAAGCGCCCTTGCCAGGCCAGGGACCCGGCCTCGATGGACTCAAAGACGTTTTGAGAGGAATACGTGCTGCCTTTCCCGACATCAAGTGGGTGGTGGAGGAGCAGATCGAAGACGCAGAGAAGGTCGTCACCCGCTTCACGTGGAGCGGAACTCACCAGGCGACGTTTCTGGGTGTTCCGGCCACGGGGCGGCGCGTCACCGTCTGGGGAATGGTCATCGACCAGTTCGACGGGGAGAAGATCAAATCTTCGCGGATCATCATGGATGCGCTCGGCTTGATGGGGCAACTCGGCGTTTTTCCACCGGCCAGCCCGGCGTGAGGAGCGGGACGCGCCGCCCTGCCCGGAAAGCGTCTCCTGTCACACCCTCCACCACTGCTTCGCCACACACATCCTCCAAAGCGGAAGCGAAATTCGCAATGTTCATACCCTCCAAACGACCGCCTCCCACTTTTTCCTTGGCATGGGCTGCAGTTTCGGTCAGCATGGCCAGATGCACCGCCCATGGTCGAAGTCCGCCCTTCAAGGAGGCATTTGCGCCACAAATTCCTCTGTGTGCCTGAATTTGTTAACAAGACACACGGAGGCTGAATCTTGCTGTTGTGCCAAGAAATGATCCGCCAATCAGCCATTCTTGTCCTCGTGCTGATGACAACGTCATGCGCAAGCCCGAATGGGCGAGTCGTCACTGCTGAGCGACTATCCCGCTTCGAGGGCGGTGGCTCGCTAAGCACACTCTGGTATTACGGTTCCGACGGTGAGTATCACTACTTCCGGCATCTTTGGAAGTCGAGCACCCCATATCGAGTCAAGCGGGGCGAATTCGAATGGCGGCCAGAAGTGGAATTCAACAGCTACACGGATGGCAAGCTGGTTCGCTCTGAACTGTCGGAACACGTTCTGAAGGCTCAGGGAATCACAATCATTGACAGAACTTACAGCGGTTTGATTTTCGATATACTGGCTGCGAGGAATGGCAAAGATCCCGAAGAGAGGTGGGAAGTGGATACTCGCGGTGGATATGTGCGCATTCGGAAGAGCCGAACTGACGGCCAGGTTTTCGCGCCCGGTAGTGCTGTCGAGTTCTGGCGAAAGGATGACACCGGGCAGTGGATGGCGAGCCCGACAGCATGAAGAGCAGAACAAGATGATCCGACGCGCAACACACGAAAGATCAAGTGTTCCCATCCCTGAGGCATGGCCGATCATGGCCGTGGGTCGGCGTCCATGTGGGGTCAAGCCCCGTGTGCGGACGGCGACCCACGGAACGCGGCCCAAAGTATTCGCATCCTTGTCGATACGCACGAGGCCGCAGGCGACTGCGGCGCTCCCAGGTGCGGCGCTCCGCGGGAAATCACGACCTTTCAAGTCTGCTTATGATCGGGGCACCCCACCCGCCAGGAATCTTCTGGGCACGTTCTCGTTCAATCGCGTGCGTGACGAGGATTGTTGGTCCAATACAGCCCGCATCGGCCTGGAGCCCCTCAGGACCGGCGCCGCCGGAGGACGAGCAGGAGGCCGGTGCCGAACACCGCCAGCGACACCGGCTCGGGGATGGTCGAAGTCCGCGCGGCGGACATTGCTTCTGTCTGGATCGGCAGCACGGTCAGCACATCCGCCACCGGATCGGCGGCCGGTGTGGTTTCGGCCGACGCTTCCTCGCCGGCGACAGTCGCGACCTCCAGATCCGCCGCTCCCACGCCACAAAGCGGGAGCGTCCACGCCGCGATGGCGAGGGCAATGCCGATTGTTGGACGGAGGATGCGACGCATTCCAGGGAGCTTATAGCGATTCTGAGGCCTCATGCAAAGCAAATCAGTGCTCTGGCGCCTCCTGCTTCGATCATGAGCAGTTTAAATGAGGCTGTTGAGCGAACGCCTTGGTCTGGAGCGGCTTCAGCCGGAGCCGGCAGCGTCATGCGGAACACAGTTCCGCTCCAGGCATCGCTGCGCGGCTGAAACCGGTACTGCGGCCCGAGGCGGGATCAGGCGGGGGATGCGGTTTCCTCGGCGGGTTCCTGCTCTCCGGATTCGGGCGAGACGACGAGGCGCACATTCGTGGTGACCTGCGGGTGCAGGCGGACCGGGATTTCGAACTTGCCGGTCTGCTTGATGGCTTTGTCGAGCTGGACCGCATGGCGTTCCAGGGCCAGTCCTTTCGGCCCGTGCTCGGCCAGGGCGTTTTCGACGTCGTGGGCGGTCACGGATCCGAACGCCTTGCCATCGGCCCCGGTCTTGAGCGTGAGGCGCAGGGTGAGTTTCTTGAGTTTGGCGGCCAGGCTCTCGGCCTCGGAAAGTTCCTTGCCCTCGCGTTCGGCGCGGCGCGCCTGGAGCGTCTTGAGGCGGGCCGTGTTGGCGCGGGTGGCCTCGAGAGCCATCCCTTGCGGCACCAGGAAATTGCGCGCGTAGCCGGCCCGCACCTTGACGATGTCGGCTTCGGCTCCGAGTCCTTTGATCTGTTCTTTGAGAATGATTTCGACGGTGGGCATGGCTGGCCTCTGGTTGAGAAATGCGTCTGGTTGATGAATGCGTGAATGCGGATTCGCGGACTCCGGGACGCGGCCGATGGGCGCGCTCATGGAGGGAGTGGTTCCGGGACCGGAATTGCGGACGGGCAGGGTGCCGGCCTCGGCCGGTTTGTCAAGGAGGCAACGGAGAAAAGTCGCAATTTCCATCTTTCCGCTTACCATTCACGATTGAACGCGCCCGCCGGGAATGCTGACCAACCTCCGTCCGCGCATTGAATTTGCCCGCCCATCCTTTCCAATGAACGACAATCGACCTTTGCTGGCATGGCTGGCCGCACCGCTGCTGGTGGGCTTGCTGCTGCTCGGCGGCCTGATATGGGCCGGATTCGACCGCTGGCAGGAATCCTCGCGCCGGAGCGACTCGACCGCCGTCAAGATCGTGCTGCCGGATTTGCGCGGCTCCGGCAATGCCGATGCCGAGGCGACCGCCCCGCCCGAGATCGCGCTGCCGCCGCCCGACGAGGAGCAGATCAATGCGTTGCTCAACGCCCTGCTGCGGCAGCGGGTGCAATCGATCGGGGCGATCGAGAACGAGGCGGTGCTTCGTTTCAAGTCCCGGGAGGCGTACGACGCCTTCCTGCGCCGGGCCGCCGCCGCCGGTCTGCAAGTCCTCTCCACGCTCGACGGCTTCCTGGCGGTCCGCGTCGGCTACGACTCCATCGATGCCCTGCGGCGGGAGCTGACGTCCAACCTCGACGACTTCGAGGATGTCGGCGCCAACTACCTCTTCAAGATCCCCGGCGTCCCGGAGGTGGAGGAGCGCACCAACAGCGGCACCGCCCCCTTTGGCACGAGCCTCTTTTCCGCCCTTGGAGCCGATGGCGACCGCTCGACCTGGGGCCGCGGCGTGACCGTCGCCGTCCTCGACGCCGGTTTGACCAGCCACCCTACCTACGCCCGCGGCCAGGTTCTCGGCCACATCGACCTCATCAAGGATGGCGAGGCATTCAATGGCCACGGGGATGCGATGGGGTCGCTCATCGGCGGCAGCGCTCCCGGCGCCGAAGGTGTGGCGCCCGCCGCCCGCCTCCTCGATATCCGCATCTTCGATTCCGCAGGGGAGGGCGACAGCTTCGTCCTCGCCCAGGGCATCCGCGAAGCCGTCGACCGCGGCGCCCAGATCGTCAACATCAGCGGCGCCGGCTACGGAGATTCGGCGCTGGTCCGCCAGGCGATCGAGTACGCCCTCGGCCGCAACGTCACCATCGTCGCCGCCGTGGGCAACGAACAGGCCGGCGTCAAGGCATTCCCCGCCGCCTACGACGGCGTCGTCTCCGTCAGCGGCGTCGACCGCACCGGCCGCCTCGCGTACTTTTCAAATTCCGGCAGCCCCACCATGGCCGCCCCCGCCATCAGCGTGCCGTCCGCCTATTCCACGGAGGGCGAACCGGCCTACGTGTACGGGAGCGGCACCTCCCAGGCCGCCGCCCTCGTTTCCGGCGCCGCCGCCAGGCTCCTCTCGCAAGGCCGAAATCCTTCCGCCGCCCTCCCCACTGCCACCCGCCCGGCCGACCCCTCCACCACGCCGCATCAAGTCGGCGCGGGAGTTCTGTACCTCGGGCCGCGGTGAGAAAAAAGTTTCCGAAAAATGAAAAAAATCGCTTGCGGGAAAATGCAGGTGCGTATGATCCCTCTCCCGGGCGAAACAGTCCGGCCATAGAGAAAGAAGAAGCGGAAGCCTGAATCTTGGGACCGGACTGGAAAGTAGTCGATGCGCGTTAAATCAAGCGCGGCAGACTGCCCCCTCTCCGGCTCCATCGTCTTTCGCCGGTTCTCTCTGGAACGAAGTTCTTTTCACGCAAGGCGCATGTCCGTCTCATGATTTCCCG
>CAZYHO010000137.1:0-6247 GCA_964647495.1 uncultured Akkermansia sp.
GAGCGCCCATTTCATCTGGGTCCGGATTTCTTCGTCGTCGTCGACAATGAGGAGTCTGGGCTTCATGGAAGGGGCGGAGTCAGCGGAAGCGAGAGGCGAAAGGTGGTCCCCTGGCCAGGGGTGCTCTGGACCTGCAACAGTCCCTGATGCGCCTCGACGATGAGTTTCGACTGGAACATGCCGATGCCGAGACCTTTTTTCTTGGTGGTCTGGAACGGCCGGAAGAGCGACGTGCGGATGAACTCGGGTGTCATGCCGCTCCCGTTGTCGCTGACCGCCAGCACGGCGCGGCTGTCGGCGGCTGAAGTGGCCAGCGTGATGCGGCCGCCGGGGCCGAGCGCCTCGCGGGCGTTGAGCAGCAGGTTGGCCACGACCGTCGCGAGTTGATCCGGATCGGCCTGGATCCGCGGAATCGGCTGCAGATCCTTGACCACATCGACGCCTCCCAGCCCTCCCGTTTCATTGAGGGTGTCCTCGACGAGGCGGTTGAGGTCCGTCGAGGCCAGACGCACTTCGAGCTTCTGCCGCAGCGACCCCAGCCGCTCGATAATCTGGTTGATGCGCGTCACGGTGCTCCCGATCGCGCGCAGCGCGTCCTCGCGGAAATCCGGGTCGTCAAAATGCTCCGGCAGGTTCTGCAGCATCAGGCTCAGGCTCGACGCCGCGTTCTTCAGGTCGTGGACAAAAAATGTCGACATGGCCTGAAAGGCTTCCAGTTCTCGGCCGTGCATCAGCTCGTCGGTCAACCGGAGCTGCAGCAATCCGGCGGCCACATGGTCGCCGATGCGCTTGAGCAGATCCATTTCCTCGACCGCATATGGCAGCCCGTTGACGCGGTCGGCAATGATCATGAGGCCGAGCCCCCGCTCACCCGCGATCAACGGCAAACATACCCGGTTCCCGCTGCCCTGGAAATGTCGCAATCCGACCTGCCGCAGCGATTCCGCCCACGGTTCGTCGGCCGCATCCAGATCGAATGGCCCGCCCCGGCGCCGCAGCGCCTCGAACAACGGCCCGGACGCCACCGACGGACACCCGGTATCGTCATCACCCTCCTCCGCGCGGGCCGTGGTCGCCCCCAGGACCAGCCCCTCATGCCGGTCATCGCCCAGCCACAACGTGACCGACAACGCGTCGAACGTGCTGGCGACCAGCCGCACCGCCTCCTGGTGATACGCGACCGGGCTCAGCCCGATCGAGAGACGCCGCGTGCACTGCGTCCACACCGCGCGATAATCGTGCTGCGGCCGGCGGAAGTGCCGGCTGACAAAGACGCGCAACTGTTGCCGGAAACGCTCCGAGAGCAGGAGCACCGCCAGCCCCACCACGCCTGACAGCACGACCAGCGCCTGAAAGTGGAAGTCCCCGATCCCGCCGAACACCTTCGCCACCTGCGCCAACACCCCCACCACAAACAAATACAGTCCGGCCACCATCACCACCACCGACCCCTGCAATACAATACGCGATGGGTAAATGTCGATCTCCCCGAACCCGTGCCGCACGTATCCGATGACGACCAGCGCGCATCCCAGGATCAAGGCCGAATGCTCGACAACACCCAGGTTCAGTTCGTAGCTCGAAAACAACAGCGCCTGGCTCCGGCAATAAATGCGCGCCCCGAATACCATCCCCAATCCCAATACCACGAACTTGATCCGCCATTGCATCGTCCCCACCGCGGCCCGGAACGTCCGCTCCAGGTTCGCCAGCACACCCACCGACGCCACCACCGTCCCCATCTGCAACCACCGGGCCCACCCCGCATACCTGACGAGCCACCCGTCCACTCCCTCCACCCGGTGAACATCCGCCACCACGCTCCCGCTCCATCCCCACATCACCCCCACCCACACCGGGATCAACGCCGCCGCCACCAGCAGCCACCGCCAGCTCCACACATACCCCCGATAGTCCCCCCTCGAATACGTCAGGCTGAACGTCAGCCACACCACCGGGATCAACGACTTCGCCACCATCGACCACGATTGCCACAGTGCCACCTCCCCGGCCTCCACGGCCCTCAAACCCAGCGCCCCGCACAACGCGTCCAGCCCCAACACCAGCATCCCTGCCACAAAACACCATGCCGCCACAGACCGGCGCCCCCTCAATACCACCCCGGCCGCCAGACAGGTGCTGAACACCACCGCTGCCCAGCAGATCGTTGACGCCATAGTCATCGCCACAAATCGGTAATCCGGAAAATGTTAGTAAATATGGAAAATATGAAAGCAAGATCAAAAAGGATTTGCCCACTTCAATACATTCCATAGGGTCGCTTCACTTTTATGAGCATTCCGATCAACCCGGCTGGTTCTCCCTCCGTATGGACGGGGTGGGGCAGAAGATGCCGGAGAGCGGGTGTGGCGATCGCGCTCCTGACGATGCCGGGCGGGACGATGGACGCCAAAGCGGAGCCAGAGCCGGACACGGTATCCATTCTGCTGACCTGGGACGCGAATACGGATGAGGATCTGGCCGGGTATCGGGTGCGCTATGGCCTGGCCAGCGAGCGATATGATGAATCGGTCGATGTCGGCGCCGTCACGAGCGTGACTCTGAAGCCATTCACTGCCGGGACGACGTATTATTTTGTCGTATCGGCCTATGACACTCGCGGACTGGAGGGGCCGCCTTCCGACGAGATCCATTTCACGCCGACAGGGACGCCGCCGGCTCTCGCCATGGAGGCGCTGCCTGCGCCGCCCGCGGGCGACCCGGCGCTTTCCGCCGCCAGAGCGAGCATCAGCGGATGGCGCGTGGTCGAGGACAGCGGCTTCCGCTTTGTCGTGACGGCCACACCGGGCCAGACCTTGTGCGTCCTGGCGTCCAACGATTTGCTCAACTGGGAATCTCTCGGGACATTCGACAACCCGAGCGGAAGATTCCAGGTGATCGACCATTCCGTCGGAACCAGCCTGACGCGTTATTATCAGGTGTTGCCGGCTGAAGAACAAACGGTGGGAACGGAGGAAGAAACCGCGATCATTCCGGCACGTTGATCAGGTCGCCGCCCCGCACATACACCGCGTCGGCCGACACGCCTTTCAGAATGCCGCGCATGTCGACGACCTCCGTGCGGTACTGGCCGCCCTCGACGCGGATGATTCTCACCCTGGACTTGTTGGCGAACTCGGTGAAGCCGCCGGCCTCCATGATGGCTTCAAGCAATGTCGTCGGGCGGTCGAACACCTTGCGGCCGGGAGCGCGCACTTCTCCGGACACAATAACGGCATTGGCGCTCGCCTCCAGCGTCACCAAAACCGACGAATCCTGAAGCTGCGGTTTGTACAGCGCGGTGAGCGAGTCCTGCAGTTGTGGCACCGTGAGTCCCGCCGCGCGCGTCTCGCCTACCATCGCCAGCGAGATCTTCCCGTCGCTGCGGATCTTCTGGATGTTGTTCAGCTCGGGCGCCCCGGCGAACGCGATCCGGAGCACGTCACCTTCGCTCAATATCACGGCCCCTCCCGCAGAACTGCGCGCCGCCGATGGCCCGCTTGCGTCGGGGCGCTTCAGCGAATCGCAGCCGGTCAGAGCCACCGCCGTGCCCGTCAGCAGGCCGAGCATCCACCTCCTTCCGCGCAGGCCGCCAGGCATGGCTCTCCACCTTCCGGCGCCTACGGTCCTGGCGATACGCGGATCGCTGCTGTTGTGACAAGGATTCGGGTTTGTTTTCATAGGCAAATGGTCGTTTGTTTCCGGTTTCAGTTTTTTCTGTTGTTGGCGCTGCAATTGCCGTGATCCACGCTGTCCTCTCTTCCCGCTTCCCGCTTCCCGCTTCCCGCTTCCCCACTACCCGTCCCCCGCCGCAGGATCCACAAGATGCCGAAAAACGGGACCAAAGAGAGAGCAAAGAAGATCGGCCCGCCGCGATGATGGATGATGCTGTCGATCATATGTGGCCCGATCTCGACGCAGAGCCAACTGATGACCAGAATCCGGAACCCGTTGCGGAGGATGCCGAGCGGGATGACCAGGGCCACGAGGATCAGGCGCCTCCACGGGCTGCGCAGGAACATTTCCGCCGCCACCAGACTGGTGATGAAGAGGACCCAGCTCGAACGGATCCCGCTGCATTCCTGCGCCACCTCGATCACGATCCCCGGAAGCTGAAAGACAGTGCCATCGCGCAGGCGCGGGATGCCGGCAACGCTGAAGAGCCAGTCCGTCACCTCCGCCGACGCCGCCTGCGAGGCGCCTTCGAGCGCCTGAACCCACCGGTCAGGCAGGGGGACGATAAAAATCAGGAACGCGACCGGAAAGAGGGCCGCCACCACCCACCGTCTCCCCAGCACGGCCAGCACACCGGCCCAGACAAATCCCGTGTACGCCAGAGCATAGGCGGCCAGGTGGTCGTTCCGGCTCAATGGGCCACCGGTCAACTCCGGATTCCAGGCGATGGCCAACGCACCCCCCCCCAGCAGCAGCGGCGCCAGCGCCCAGCCGGCGGATGTCCCGTACCCGGCCGGAAGCGAGGTCCAGCGGAGATGCAGCAGATAGACCACCACGACCGGTATGAGGACGATGTGGGAATGCAGATCGGTCCGCGAAGCATACGCCATCAGCTCAGCCAGAGGCTTGATGAAAACCAGCGTCAGCACGCCAAGCACAATCAGTACCCGGACCAGCCGCGCCCGCTGCCCGGCAGGCAGCCGGCGCCAGCCCGCCGTACAGCGCTCGATGACGGTCGATTTTCCTTTGGTGGGCGAACCCGTCGGGGGCGGGGTTGTTGACATAGGGCAGGAGAAAAAAGTGGCCCACGCGATCAAAAGCCTATCACCGGCATCCTGCCAAACCGGGATCATAAACGCCCACCGCGCGCCCTCGATCCGGCGGGTCGCGAACCATGCGCCCTCAATCCGTGAGCCGTGAGCCGTGAGCCACGCGCCGTGTCCGCCGGCGTCATGCCTTCGTCACCTGTCCCGGCGCCGTTTTCACACCAGCCATCGCATTGCGTGTATCGACGATGCACGGCGCCCAGGCGGCCAGTTCCGTATAATCGACGCAGGCGTGGTTGGTCGAAACAAGCACAAGATCGAATCCCTTGATGGTCTGCTCATTCCACACCACTGACTCGATGCCGGCATAGTGTGGATGTTCCCGCGTGGGCCGCACCACCGGCACATAAGGATCGTAATACTCGAGGTCCGCCCCGCGGTCGTTCAGCAGATCCATGAGAACGTAGCTCGGCGACTCGCGCTCGTCATCGACATCCGGCTTGTACGCCAGGCCCAGGATGAGGATCCGGCTCCCCTTGACCGGCTTTCCGCGGTCGTTGAGAGCGTCGGCCACGCGGTGCACCACATGCTCCGGCATGCGTGTGTTGATTTCGCCGGCCAGCTCGATGAACCGCGTGTTCTGGCCGAACTCCCGGGCCTTCCAGGTCAGGTAGAACGGATCGATCGGGATGCAGTGGCCGCCGAGCCCGGGCCCGGGATAAAACGCCATGTAGCCGAACGGTTTCGTCTTCGCCGCGTCGATCACCTCCCAGACGTCGATCCCCATGGCCTCGTACACGACCTTCAACTCGTTGACCAGAGCGATATTCACGCTGCGGAAAATGTTCTCCAGAAGCTTCGTCGCCTCCGCCACCCGGCACGACGAGACCGGCACCAGCGTGTCGATGGCCCGGCTGTAGACCGCCTGAGCCTTGGCCAGGCATTCCGGCGTGAGCCCGCCAATCACCTTCGGCACCACCTTCACCTTGCTCAGGCCATTGCCGGGATCCTCCCGCTCGGGCGAAAATGCCAGGTGGAAATCGACGCCGGCCGTGAGCCCGCTCCCACCTTCCAATTCGGCCCGCAGGTCCTCGTCGGTCGTCCCTGGGTAGGTCGTCGATTCCAGCACCACCACTGTCCCTTTCGCCAGATGCGGCGCCAATGCCCTCCCGGTTTCCAGAATAAACGAGATGTCCGGTTCCCGATTGGCGCTCAGCGGCGTCGGCACACAGATGATCACCGCTCCCACCTCCCGAATCCGTCTGAAATCGGTCGTCGCCGACAACCGCCCCGCCGCCGTCATCTCCGCGATCTCCGCGGAATCAATGTGCCTGATATAGCTGCGGCCGGTTTCGATCGCCTCCACCTTCGACGGGTCGATGTCCACCCCCAGCACCGTCACACCGGATCGCGCGAATTGAAGACACAGGGGCAGGCCCACGTATCCAAGGCCGATGATTGCAATGTGGTCGTTGTTCATAGATGGGATAAGGGGGGAAGGGGGAAGGCTGTGCTTGGTGCTTGGT
>CAZYHO010000137.1:6347-10615 GCA_964647495.1 uncultured Akkermansia sp.
GTTCTTGGTTGGGATGCCCGGGCCACACAATCTCTATCCAAAGCCGAAGGCCCTTGGACTGCTGTGAAAATCACAGCTCTCCGGGCAGCGCCGCAGTCCCGGAGCCTTCGGCTATCACGTACACACCCTCTATCCTACAGGGCGATGGTGACACCAAGGGAAAACCGATGCCGGTCGTATTCCTCAAACGGATTGTCCGAAATAACCGTGGTGTAGTAATAGTTGAAGCCCATGCCGACGCGTCGACGCAGTTTGTAATGGAGTCCGAGGCGGCCATCCACGGTTTCCTCAACGTTGTCGCCCTCGCCGCCGAACCCACGAGGAAACGTCTGATACACGTAGTTTGCGGAAGCATTGAACGACAGCCGCCGGCTGAACTGGTGGCTCAGCGAAAGACCGGTACGATACGAATAGCCTCCGTCCCCACCCTGCTGGCCGGCGCGGGCGGCATTCCCGGTGTCCTCCATTCCAACCCGATGATGCCAGCGTACGCTGGTCAAGTCGCGCCGGTAATTCAACGCCGCTTCTCCGTACGGGGATGCCCGGCCCTCACCTGTTTCGATGTATTCGCGATATTGCACCCCCCCGCTCCCACTGATCGAAAACCCCCGCTCGAATGCCCGGTCACCGCCGAAAAGGAAGAAATGGGAACGCGAATCGCCATCGCTATCGTCGGAATAGTTGGTCTGGCTGAAGCGGTAGCTCGCGGTCAGGGTCGTTCGGCGGTCCAGTATGTATCTGAATTGCTGGGAGACTCCGTTCCTGATAAACTCCTCGCTGCCCAGTGAGCTGTCGGTTTCGCCCCCCGATTCGTCATCGTACATCACGGTGCTAAACGAATACCCGGTTACCGTGGAGATGCGATGGGTCCAGATGTAGGAGGCGGAAAGATTGTTGCTCAGATAGAGCGAACCGCCCGTTCGGCGGTTGACGGTCTCCCCGACATCGAACTCGGGATCGGTTGAATAGGTGGTATTGAACGAATTGGAAACGCGCCACCGCCGGGACAGTTGCCGGGAATAATTCAGGCCGAGACGACCGTTGTGCGCCATGTCCTCCGTTCCGGGGGAAGTGTCGAGGTACCAGGTGTTGCTATAAGACCCATTGAGGAGCAACCTGTTGTCCGGCTTGCCGCGCTGGGTGACCAGACTGATGCCATTCGACCAGAATGCCGATCCCTCGCTGTCGTCGTCCCCCCCACCCCTTCCGGAGAACCCCGATCGGGGGTTGGAATCCCAGCCGAGGGAGGATGTGTATGTCCCGCCAAATCGCACGGTTTGTCCGTCGTCGAAGATCGGCCCGATACTGAGCAACCCCTGAGACTGGACTCCGGAGGCGGCACACAGAGTGAGCAGGGTGGCGGCAAAAATCGGTTTCATGGTGCGATGCAAGGAGGTGGATCGAAAACGGAGCAAGACACCTCTGAGTCCGCTGGTCAAAACGGTTGGCTCGCTGGTGTGCACAGGATGTCAGGTCGAAGCCTGCAAGTGGCTGGTCAACGCCTCGGGCCATGCTCGGCAGGGATGGCCGATCAGGCCCTCGAAATACTCCGGGTCCAAGGCTGAATTGTCGGGGCGGGGGGCCTGCAATCCGGGCAGATCCACCAACCGGATCGGCTGCGGCCGGACCGGGCTGCCGATCAATCGCAACGTTTCGCAGGCGAATTCGTACCAGGTGCACGCCGGCGGATTGCACAAATGAACAATTCCGCCGGCGGGACGTCCACTCAACAGGGGAAACCGGCAGGCGATCACCACACCGCGTCCATGTTCGAATCCACCCGCCCCGGCTTCCCGTATCGTTTCGCGGGGGCCCCGCGGGCTACGGGACGTCGGTCGTCCGATCGGGTCGGAACAAGAGCTTGGCGTACAGATAGGCGATCGTTTCGCTGAGGACTTCACGCACGCCTTCGCTCGACCGCCACCAGCGCGAACCGTCGTAATCGGGATTGGGAATCGAAATGACACCGATCTCGACCCCTTCGCCAAAGGCCATCTCGTTCAGCAACAGACTGCGGCGACCATGCGCCTCCTGCGTGAGAACATTGAAAGAAGTGACCTCCATTCCCCGCTCGCGAAACCACTCCCGCAGCGCCACCGCCGCACTGTACGTCCGGTCGCGCGCCATCACCCGCGACGGCACCATCCGCACCCGGTCGGTCGGCACACCCGCACCCCGCAGAAGTCCGGCACCCACACTCGCCGACGTCTGAAAATCGTTCACATAACCACCCAACCCGTTGACAGGCCCACCCGTGGCATACACCTGGTCGTACCCGCCGGCGACAAATTCCTTCGCCGCCCCCCGTATCGTGTGCTGACCGACCCACCCTTCCACCACCAGAATCCTGGTGTCGACGCGCCGGGTCACAGCCAGAAACGAATACGCATGCGTCACCATCCACCAACTCGCCACACCAAAAACCGCCAGAATGACCACCCATCCGCGCAGCGAAATACCCCAGCGCTCGCGACGATTGATCAGTCCAAATAACATGAAAGGTTCGTGGTTCTTGGTTCTTGGTTCGTGGTTCTTGGTTCGTGGTTCGTGGTTCGTGGTTCTTCGTTCCTGGTTCGTGGTTCGTGGTTCGTTGTTCCTGGTTCTTCGTTCCTGGTTCCTGGTTGAATCCATGTGTGCGTATCCATTAGCCGAAGGCTCTGGGACTGCCGCGCAGCGCATCTCGTGCGAACCCACCCTCCCCAGAGCACCCCCAAAACCCAGAACCAAGAACGAAGAACAAAGAACGAAGAACCCAGAACCCAGAACGAAGAACGAAGAACCAAGAACCAAGAACAAAGAACCAAGAACAAAGAACCAAGAACCAAGAACCAAGAACCAAGAACTAAGAACGAGGCGAACGCCTCAGCCAAGCCCCCGATATACGTTCACGATCACCTCCGCCACAACCTCCCAGGAATATCGCTCCTTGGCGTACGCCTGGATGGCCGGACGTCGCACTTCGCGCTGCGCGTACAGGTCGCTGGCAAAAAACTCGCGCAGCGCCCGCGCCAGGTCCCCGCTGTCGCACGGACGGCACACCGCCCCGGTCTCGCCGACTACAATCTCGTCCTTCAGCGACCCGACGTCAGTGGCCACCACCGGCACGCCAAATCCATACGCCAAAAACAACACCCCGCTTTGGAAGACGTGCGTATACGGCAGCACCAGCACGTCGGCCGCCTTGAAATACACCTCCGTCTCCTCATCCGGCACGTATTCGATCCGCCGGACCACCCGGGCGTGGAGGGCCTCCGAGTCCAATGCGGCCTCGATCGGCCGCCAGTACGCTTCGCATCCCTTCGGACGACCCACCACCACCAGCCGGTAGCCCGGACTCTCCGCCGCCAGCATCTCGAACGCGGCTGCGAGATATTCCAGCCCCTTGTACGGCGCGATATTCCCGAAAAACAGCATCACCCGGTGCCCGGGCTCCAGCCCGATCCTCCGCCGCGCCTCGTCCCGCGTCAGCGCCGTATTCGGCACCGTCGTGTTGATGCCAAACGGAATCACGCTCGCCTTTTCAGGCGGCACCCCAAAGCCGTCGACCAACTCCCGCTTCATCCGCTCGGTGTGGACAAAAAGGTGGTTGCACAGCGCATACTGACACCGCAGCGAAAGCCGGTTCACCACCGAATCGTTCCCGTCCCGCACCCCGGCATTCACGTTGTGCACGGTCATCGCCACTTTTTTTCCCAGCGCCTTGTAGTACAGCATCAGCAGCGTCCGGTCGAACACCTGAAACTTGTTGTTCCACAGGAGATGAAAGATCGTCGGCCGCGCCGTGGCCGCATAACGGATCAGCCGCGCATAATACACCAGCACCCGACGCAGCTTTTCCACCGCCCCGACTTCCGGCCGCTGGTCGCCCCGCAGATTCAAGAACCGTACCCGCGGGTTCTCCCGTACCTCCGGCACATCGAGATCATCGCTCCCGATAAAATCCATCTCGATGCCCGCCTTGGTCAACGCCGCCGCCATCCCCAACGCATACGGCTTGTCCCCGCCGCCCGTCAGCAGACTGATGCGGTCTTCGTTCTTGGTTCTTGGTTCTTCGTTCGGCATGTGTTTGTCGTTCGGGGTTGCCCCGGCACACAAACACGTTTCGCTCCTCTCCTTGCCGAATGCTTTCATAAAACGCCTTTGATCCGTATCCGGTAATCGGTCTCAAAATTCCAGCACCAGATTCAATGTAAATATCGCCCGGCGACCTCTAAATACCGATCACTGATCTCTGAGCGCTGGCACATGAAAACGGCCACCAAGAACCA
>CAZYHO010000138.1:0-10598 GCA_964647495.1 uncultured Akkermansia sp.
TGACCACTGATTACGGCTTTGGTACAGAGCGGCGTTCGACCCAGCGGCGGATGACGACGTAGAAGACCGGGGTGAAGAGGAGGCCGAAGAGGGTGACGCCGAGCATGCCGAAGAAGACGGCGGTGCCGAGGGCTTTGCGCATTTCGGCGCCGGCGTCACGGGCGAGGACGAGCGGGAGGACGCCGAGGATGAAGGCGAAGCTGGTCATGAGGATCGGGCGGAGGCGGAGGCGGCAGGCTTCGACGGCGGCGTCGACGCGGTTGAGGCCGGCGTTTTGTTTTTGTTTGGCGAACTCGACGATGAGGATGGCGTTTTTGGCGGCGAGGCCGACGAGGACGACGAGGCCGATCTGGGTGAAGATGTTGTTGTCGCGGCCGAGGATCCAGACGCCGCTCATGGCGGAGAGGAGGCACATGGGAACGATGAGGATGATGGCGAGCGGGAGGCTCCAGCTTTCGTAGAGGGCGGCGAGGACGAGGAAGACGAAGAGGACGCAGAGCGGGAAGATGTAGGCGATGGAATTGCCGGCGAGGATTTGCTGGAAGGCGAGGTCGGTCCAGGCGAAGTCGAAACCGGCGGGCAGCGAATCACCGGCGATGCGTGTGACGGCGTCGATCATCTGGCCCGAGCTGACGCCGGGCACGGTATTGCCGGAGATGTCGGCGGAGTAGTAGAGGTTGTAGCGCTGGACGCGGTCGGCGCCGCCGTGTTTGACGACGTTGGTGACGGCGCTGAGCGGCACCATGTCGCCGGCCTGGTTGCGGACTTTGATGCGCGAGAGGTCGGACGGGTCGGAGCGGAATTCGTGATCGGCCTGGGCGGTGACCTGGTAGGTGCGGCCGAAGAGGTTGAAGTCGTTGACGTAGGAGGAGCCGAGGTAGACCTGGAGCGCCTCGTTGATATCGGCGAGCGAGACGCCCATGGTTTTGGCCTGGGCGCGGTTGAGATCGATGTGATACTGCGGGGAGCTGGCGCGGAAGCCAGTGAGGAGCGAGGTGAAGCGGGGATCCTGCTGCAGGGCGGCGAGCAGCCCCTCGGTGGCGGACTCGAGGGCGGGGAGGCCGGCGTTGTTGAGGTCCTGGACCTGGATTTTGAAACCGCCGGCATTTCCGAGGCCGCGCAGGGCGGGGGGCGGGAGCAGGATGATGCGGGCTTCCTGGATGGCGGCGTACTCGTGGCGCAGGCGGGCGAGGATTTGGCCGGCCTGGAGTTCCGGTGAGCGGCGGTTGGCGAAGTCGTCGAGGATCAGGAAGGCGGCGCCGAGGTTCGACTGGCTGGCCTGGAGGACGGACGAATAGCCTGAGAGGGCGAACGTGTGGGCGACGCCCGGCGTGTTGCGGGCGATGGCGTCGACGCGCCGGACGACGGCGTCGGTGCGTTCGAAGGCGGCGGCGTCGGGGAGCTGGACAACGACGATCATGAATCCCATGTCCTGCGGCGGGATGAAACCGATGGGTACTTGGCGGAAGAGCCAGCCGCCGAGCGCGGTCAGGCCGGCATACACGAGGAGGACGAGCAGGCTGAAGCGGACGAGGCGGCGGACCAGAGTGGCGTAGGCCCCGGCGCCCCAGTTGAAGGCGCGGTTGAAGAGCCGGAAGAACCAGCCGAGCAGGCCGTCGAGCAGGCGTGTGGCGATGTCGCTGCGGTGGTTGTGTCCGCGAAGGAGGAGGGCGCCGAGGGCGGGCGAGAGCGTGAGCGAATTGAAGGCCGAGATGACCGTGGAGACGGCGATGGTCAGGGCGAACTGGGTGTAGAACTGGCCGGTGATGCCGCTGATGAAGGCGGTGGGGATGAAGACGGCGCAGAGAACGAGGGCGACCGCCACGACGGCGCCGCTGACTTCGCTCATCGCCTTGTGGGCGGCTTCGCGCGGCGCCAGTCCCTCGCGGATATTGCGTTCGATGTTTTCGACGACGACGATGGCGTCATCGACGACGATGCCGATGGCGAGGACGATACCGAAGAGCGAGAGATTGTTGAGCGAGAACCCGAGCGCCTTCATCACCGCGAGCGTGCCGATGAGCGAGACCGGCACGGCCAGGAGCGGGATGATCGAGGCGCGCCACGACTGGAGGAAAACGATGACGACAAGGACAACGAGGAGCACGGCCTCGAGGAGCGTCTGCATCACCGAGCGGATGGACGCGCGCACGAATTTGGTGGTGTCGTAATTGGTGCGGTAATCGACGCCCGGCGGGAAGCGTTCCTTGAGGCGTTTGAGGGCGTCGTAGACGGCGTCGGCGGTGTCGATCGCGTTGGTGCCGGGGAGCTGGAAGACGCGGAGCGAGACGGCGTTTTTTCCGTCCATGTACGTGCGGATCGTGTAATCGCGCGAGCCGAGTTCGATGCGGGCGACGTCGCGGAGGTGCGCGACCTCACCTTCGGCGCCGGTTTTGAGCACGATATCGCCGAATTCCTCCGGTGTCTTGAGGCGGCCGGGGGCTGTCAGTGTGTATTGGAATTCGAGCCCCTGGGCGGCGGGCGGCTGGCCCAGGCTGCCGGCGGCCACCTGGACGTTTTGTTCACGCACGGCGCGGAGGATATCGCCGGCGTTCAGGCCGAGCGCGGCGACTTTCTCCGGATCGAGCCAGAGGCGCATGGAATAGTCGAGGCCGCCGAGCATGGAGGCTTCGGCCACGCCCGGGAGGCGCGCGATTTCATTCTGGACTTGCAGCGTGACGTAATTGGCGAGGTACGAGACGTCGCGCGATCCGTCCGGGCTGAAGAACTGGGCGGCGAGCGTGAGGTCCGGCGAGCGTTTGCGGGCGGTGACGCCGAGGCGGCGGACTTCCTCCGGGAGGCGCGGGAGCACGGCGTTGATGCGATTTTGGACGAGGACCTGGGCCTGGTCGAGATCGGTGCCGAGTTTGAAGGTGACGGTGATCTGGAGTTTGCCGTCGGCCGTCGCGGAGGACGAGAGGTACAGCATGTCCTCGACGCCGTTGATTTCCTGTTCCAGCGGCGTGGCCACGGTTTCGGCGAGCGTGTGGGCGTCGGCGCCGGGATAGGTGGCCGCGACGACGACGGTGGGCGGGACGACCTCCGGATACTGCGTGACGGGCAGGCTGAAATACGAAAGCGCGCCGACAAGCGTGATGGCAATGCTCAGGACCGCCGCGAGGATCGGCCGGTCCACGAAGTAGCGGGCGAAATTCATGGACGGTCAGTTCTTGGCGGAGGGAGCGGGCGCGGGCGCGGCGGCTGTGGCGGGGGCGGGCGCCATCGGGCTTTCGGTGGCGGCTACCGCGAGGCCCGGGCGCACGGCCATGAGTCCGTTGATGACGATGCGTTCGCCGGCTGTGAGCCCTTCGCGCACGATGCGCAGGCCGTCGACTTTCGGGCCGAGGGCGACCGGGCGGTAATCGGCCGTGTTGTCCGGTCCGATGACCCAGACGAAACTGCGGCCCTGGTCGTCTCCGACCGCTTCATCGCGAATGAGGAGGGCCTGGTACTCGCCGCTGCCCGGGATGCGGACGCGGGCGAAGAAGCCGGGGGTCATGAGCCGGTCGGCGTTCGGGAAGACGCCGCGGGCGCGGATGGTGCCGGTGCCGGGCTCGAGCTGGTTATCGACGAAATCGACCACGCCGTGGTGGGGGAATCCGAGCTGGTTGGCGAGGCCCATTTCCGCGGGGATGCTGCCGTCCAGGGCGCTTTTGCGCTGGCCGGTGCGAATCATGTCGCGGTATTTCAGTGCGGAGCGTTCGTCGACTTCGAAGTAACAGTGGATCGGGTCCAGGGAGACCACCGTGGTGAGCAAGGTGGTTTCCTGGGTGCCGCCGCGCACGAGGTTGCCGGCGGTGACGCGAGCATTGCTGATGCGGCCGGTGATGGGCGAGCGGACCTCGGTGAACTGGACGTCGAGTTCGGCGGCTTGAAGCGTGGCCTCCGCCGCCTTGAGCGCGCCGCCGGCCTCGGCGAGCGCCTTGACGCGCCGCTCGGTCTCTTCTTCGGAAATTGCGGTGGACCGGCGCAGGCGCTCGGCGTTGCGCGACTCGACCTCGGCCAGCTCCATGCGCGTCCGCGTGCGATCGACCTCGGCTTTGAGCCGCGCGACCTCGGCCGCGTACGGGCGCGGGTCGATCGTGAAGAGCAGGTCGCCGGCCTGGACGACGGCGCCTTCCTTGAAATGGACCGTGTCGAGATACCCGGAGACGCGGGCGCGGATCTCGACGCGTTCGGGCGAGGCGAGGCGGCCGGAGAATTCGTCCCACTCGGTGATCGTGCGCACTTCGGGGATGGCGACGGTGACGGCGAGCGGCGCCGGCGCGTCGACGGCGTGGGTCGCGGGGCGGCAGGCGGCGGGCATCGCCGCGGCCAGCAGGGCAAGAACGAGGCGGCGTGCGGCCGCGGGGTGCGGCAGGATGAAATCTGGCTGCATGGAGTCCCGGACGCTGGCATGCCCTTGCCCGCCGTCCAGCGCCGCGCGCCCCATTTGAGGATCAGGGAATCTCTTCGGGGGAATCTGGAATGGAGATTTGAGATTTGAGATTTGAGAATCATGGTTCGGCATGGCCGCGGGCCGTGCGAATCCGTTTCCCGGGATGAATCCGTATCTGGAGCAGGTGTGGCCCGGTGTTCACACGCTTCTGATCACGTTCATGTGCGAGGCGCTGGCCGGGGAGATTCCGGACGACCTGGTCGTGCGTCCGGAAGAAGCCCTCGCCATCACGACCGTGGATGCCAATGAACAGCGATACCGCGCTGACGTGGCGGTGTCCGGTGCGTGGCGATCTGCCGGCGGGGATCGATGGGCGGCGCCTGAAGCCGCTGATGGCATCATGCTGGCAAAGCCCGTCGTCGTGATGGCGGAAGAAATCACCGAGCGGTGGGTCGAGATCCGCACGGCTGCCGGCGAGCTGGTGACGGTCATCGAGATCCTCAGCCCGGCCAACAAGGGTCCGGGGCGTTCCGAGTACCGCCGCAAACAGCAGCGGTTGCTCGAGGGGCGGGTGAATCTTGTGGAGATCGACCTTTTGCGAGGCGGCGAGAGTGTGGTTGCCGTGGCGCCGGCGCTGATTCCATGGAGAAATGATCGCTCCGTCATCGGCACGATCTGCGTGACGCGCGCCGGCGAGAGGCGCACACATGAACTGTACGCCTGCGCACTGCGCGAGCGGCTTCCCGCTTTCGGCGTGCCGCTGCGCCCCTCCGATCAGGACGCGCCGCTCGATCTCCAGCCGCTTCTCGATCGCGCTTACGAGACCGGCAGTTACTGGAGGCACGACTTCACGCTGCCGCTCGATCCGCCGCTCGGGCAGGACGACGCGCGGTGGGTGAGCGATCGGCTGGCTGCGGCGGGGATCGCGGGCTGAGAGGGGCGCGGTCGGCAGACGCGATCGGCGGGGCCGTGTTCTGTGTGGCACCCTGCGGGGCGAAGATTTGTTGCGACTCGTTCTCAATAGTGTCCGCAACCACAGCAGGGTGACATACGAATTGCGGGCAGCCGATTCGCAATTCGTATGTCACCCTGCGGATAAAACTAAAGATTTCTTAACTTTTTTGTCCCGCCCTCCCGCCGCCGTGTCATCTGCGAAGTCCGCGATTCCCAAATTCCTTTCCAGGGTCAATCCGCGAAGCGCCGGATCGAAACGATGGTGACCTCGCGGGTTGCGCCGTCGGAGGTGGGCAGGGTGGCGGTTTCACCCGGCGCTTTTCCGAGCAGGGCTTTGCCCATGCCGGAGAGGTAGCTGAGGATGCCTCGGGCCGGTTCGGTGTCCCAGGCGCCGAGGATGGTCACGGTTTCGGTGGCGCCGGTCGCCTGATCTTTGAACTCGACCACCGTGCCGATGGAAACGACGTGCGTCGGCGCGTCCTTGAAATCGGTCTGGCGCGCGATGGCGATTTCCCGTTCCATGACGCGCTGCCGGCGCATAAGTACGCGCTGCTGCTCCTTGGCGGATTTGAACTCGAAGTTTTCGCGCAGGTCGCCGTAGCTGCGGGCGACCGCGATGTCGCGCGTGTTCTGGGGGATTTCCTCTTTGAGGAGTTTTTCGTAGGCGGCCTGGCGGTCGATGAAGCTCTGGGTGCTGACGATGAGGATTTCGTCGGAGCCGTCACTGTCGTCCTCGGTATGTTCGATGATGCTCTGGACTTCCGGGGCGGCCTTGATGACGCGGGCGAGGAGCGAGCGGCGGGTCAGGTCGTCGAAGACCGGGCTGCTCCAGAGGCGGCGGGCGAATGTCTTGACCTGGCTGGGGTCGAGCTGCTGGACGAGGTCACCGAGCAGCTCTTTGTCGTCGGTGACGAGGTCGCGGAGGCGGCCGGTGCGGCGGTTGCTTTCGTCGTAGTGCTCGCGTTCGAGGGCGCTGAGCAGGGCCGGGGCGAAGTCGCTGTCGAATACCTCGAAGGCGTCGTCCTTGCGCTCGCGGCAGATCCACTGAAGGGCGTCCATGCTCAGGCTGCGGTTCTGGATGCCGGTCTGGAGGTAGATGACGAGTTCCTCGGACTTGCCCTGATCCATGATGAAGCGGGCGATTTCGCTGACGGTGCGTCCGGTGGCGTCGTTGAGGCGCGCGAAGGCTTCCTGGAGCCAGCCGTCGCCGAAGGCGGCGGGCAGAGCGGCGAGGAGTTGTTTGATGCGGGCGATGGGCAGGGACTTGAGGACTTCGGCGATTGACTTGCGCTCGTCGTTGAGCGCGCCGGTGAGCGTCTGGGCCGTGTCCTGAAGCGGGCCGAGATCCGGCAGGCGGGCGAGCAATTCGTCGCGGATGAGGAGCAGTTCGAAGGCGAGGGGCGGCTGGAGGCGAAGGGCTTTGGAGCCGGAGTCCTCCAGGCCGGCGAGGACCGATTCCAGGAGCGGGCGTTCCGGCTCGAAGGCGCCGAGATTGGCGATGATCGCCTCGGCGGCCTTGACCTTGGTCTTGAGATCTTTGGTCGCGGTGAAATCACCGGCCAGCGCCTGGCCGTGCGTGAGCCCGTCGTCGCGCAATTCGAGGGGCACGGTGCGCTTGGGCGGAACGACGAACGATTTGTTGGCGCGCAGCACTTTTTTGGTGGCTTCCCACCACGGTTTGAACCGGGCCTCGCTGACGATCCGCGGTTTCACGACGCCCTCGAACTGGTCGAGCATCAGGCGCCCGCCGTAGCTCTGCAGGACCAGCCTCACGAAAGCCGCCGGTTCCTTCTCCGCCATCTCCGCCAGCCCCGCGCGATCCGCCACCCGGCGCGCCAGCACATGGGACTCGTCCAGCGGGCTCAGCGAGCGGGCCGCAAACTCCAGTTTCAGGTCGTGGCCGGCCTTGCCCTCGAAATCCACCTTGATCCGGTCATCATTGAATTCCCAGGCCGCTACCTGCCCCGGCCCCCAGCTCGGATGCAGGCAGAATGTGCCTGGTCCCAGGAGCGAGAGTTTTTCCGCGGCCGAGGCGGTGAGTTTTCCGGCGCTGACAATCGATTCGAGGTCGGGATGCATGGAACGGGCAGCCTAGAACCGGCGCGGCCCTCACGCAAGGGAATGGGATTGGCGGGGGGGAGGGGGGCCTGAGGGACATGAGGGACGGAAGTGACGGAAAGGACAAAATGCCTGTGTGGACAGGCTGAGACGCAGCCGGGGAGGGAAATCTCTTTCGGATTCTCGTGGAGGCGGGGAGGGAAGGCGTTATGAGTGTGGGGGATGAAGCGAGTTTGGATCAACGGGGAGGCGCGCGAGTTCGGGGACGAGGTGCGCGTGGTGGCGGATGTGCTGGAGGCGGCCGGCGCTCCGGCGGCGGGCACGCTGGTGGAGCTGAACGGCAGCGCGCTTTTTCCCCGCGAGTTCGGAAAGACCGAGGTGGCGGACGGGGACCGGTTCGAGCTGGTGCAGGTCGCGGCCGGCGGGTGAGACGCGCTCACGCTTTCCTCAGAGGCGGCAGGCTGGCGGCGGCGACGGCCTGGCCGTGGCGTTTGGCGGATTCGTTCGGTGTCGAGAGCGTGAGCCGCCCGGCGAGCGCGGGGAAATCGGCCTGGAGTGATTCGCGGGCTTTGGCGATGATGATTTCGCCGCCTTCGCCGCTGGTGACGCGGCCGAGGATGAGGACGTGCGCCACGTCGTAGAAGTCGGCGAAATGGGCGAGGGCGTGGCCGAAGCAGATACCGATCGTTTCGTAGAGGCGGCGGGCGCGCGGGTCGTCCCTGGCCATGAGCGCCTGGACCTCGATCAATTGCTCCGCGAATTTCATGTCGCCCGGCAGGTCGATGCCGGCGAGCGGGGCGAGGCGGGCGACTCCCTGCTGGGAAAAGTACTGCACGCCGCAGCCGAGGTCGCCGGACCATTCGTCGCGCGGGGCGTCGGCGCGGTAATCGACCGGGGCGAAGGCGAGTTCGTTGAGCCACGGGCGGATCGATCCGGTGGCATCGACGTACCCCGCGGCGGTGCTGGTGCCGAGCGAGACACCGAGCACGCGGTTCTGGTTCATGGCCATGGATCCGGCGAGGGCGGTGACTTCGCCGTCGTTGACGACTTCGAACGGGATGCCGTTCCACTCGCGCTGGAGGTCGAAGAAGATGCGGCTGATGCGCTCCTGGAAGTCTTCCGGCGCGAGGCCGCGGAAGAGCGAGGCGACGCGGACTTCGTTGTTCACGTAGACGCCGGCGGCGCTGCCACCGATGGCATCGACGCGCGGCAGGTGGGCGGCGGCGCGGCGCAGCGAGTCCATGATGCCGTCGTAGTGATACTGCGGGTCGCTTTGGAAATAGGGATCCCAGGGCACTTCTTCGCTGAAGACGACCTCGCCATCGATGACGGCGGCGCACTTGCGGTCGGAGCCGCCGAGGTCGAACCCGATCCGGCATCCGTCGAGATGGCGGCCGAGCGGCATTGCGGATTCCTTGGGCGCGGGCAGGGAGCCGGGGGCGCATTCGTCGATGGCGAACGGTGTGCCGTAGACTTTTTCGCCCATGAAGTTGGCGTCGAAGGCGCGGGCGCCCGGCGGGCTGAACTCCGCGCGCAGGGCGGCGGCGAGTTCCGGCGCGCCGGCGACCAGCACATGTGCGGCGCCGCGCTGCCAGAGGAGGAATTTGAGGAGGCGTTCCGCGAAGCGGCCGTTGAGGGCGGCGTGGGCCGGCGTGTCCGGAAGCACGCTGGTCGTGTGAACCGAGACGGTGCCGTCGGGGCGTTCGAGCGCGAGCGCGAGCCGACGCGATCCCGGAGTGGCGGCGCACCGCTCGGCGAAGGCGCGGTTCCACAAGGCGGCGGAAAGAAAGTCCGGGTCCAGCGGCGGCCGGATTTTCGGAGAGGACAGGCCCTCGGGGGCGATGGATGCGGGCGGCTGGCTCATGTGAGGCGGTGAATGCGCGGCTCGTGGGGGTTTTGCGGAGGTCCGGCTAATCGCGGGCGAGATCTTCGGCGATGGCGGCGGCTCCGATCAACCCGGCATCGTTTTTGAAGTGGGCGGGAACGACGAGCAGATTGTCGCTGAACGGACCGGCGAGCTGGAGCGCGAGTTTTTTGCGCAGCGGCGCGAAAATGAGATCGCCGGCCGCCGCGACGCCGCCGCCGATGATGATGGCCTGGGGATTGAGCAGCCAGCAGCAGTTGGCCATGGCGCAGGCGAGCTGCGTGGTGAATTCGTCCCAGACGCGCAGCGCCACGGCGTCGCCGGCGGTGGCCGCCTCGGCAAGCCTGGCCGGCGAACATTCTTCGTCCGTCAGGCTCGTGCCGCTGGCCGCGTAGAGCGCCTGGGCGCGGTCGGCGATCTGCCTGTTGCCGACGTAGCGTTCGAGCGCGCCGACATTGCCGTGCGGGCCGTCCACGCCGCGGTAATCGATGCTCATCTGGCCGACCTCACCGGCGCCGCTGCGCGATCCGTGGTACAGCCGGCCGTGGATGAAGACGGCGCCGCCGACGCCGGTGCCCAGAGTGATGGCAAGGAAATCGGTCAGCCCGCGGGCGGCGCCGTGCCGCATCTCGGCCACGCCCATGCAGTTCGCGTCGTTTTCGGCGACGGCCGGCAGGCCGGTCAGCTCGCGTAATACGCGCCCGAGGAGCACTTCGCGCCAACCCGGGACATTGGTCAGCTCATGCACGATGCCGGTCTTCGCATCCACGAACCCGGGAACGCCGACGCCGATCGCCGCCGCGGCGGGAAACTTTCCGCGCAGCCCGGTCACGCGCCTCGCCATCTCCGCCACGATGGCATCGGCTCCGGGAAACTCCTCGGTCGCGATCGGTTCGTCCTTGTGCAGGACGGCCGATCCCTGGCACACGCCGAGTTTCACCGACGTGCCTCCCATATCGATTCCAATGATTGGTTGGGCCATCCGGGACTGGATGACGGACGAGGGGAGTGGTCAAGAGGCGTTCGTTTGGGGAGGGAGGAATTGGTGTTGGAGGTCGGTGTTCAGCAATCGGTAATTCTACTTGTCGTGTTCCGGTGTTCCGGTGTGCGGAGTGGCGAGGCCGACAACCCGCCTTCCCGATACCGACGGCCTCATTGTGACGAGTCAAACCCGTTTCCTCGAGTGAAGTGTCAACGAAGTGGAGAAACACGGAGCGTCATGTGGAATCGTCCTCCACACCACAGGGCTCGCAGGGCCAACGGCCCGGCACTATACCAGTCTGGGGCATCGCCCCAGGAACGGCCACCACACCACCAGGAAAGGACTGAAAGCCCGCCCTGTCA
>CAZYHO010000139.1:0-2106 GCA_964647495.1 uncultured Akkermansia sp.
CCATGGTCGGTTACTTTTTTCTCGACGTCTTTGCGCTCGCCTGGTGAGCGGCGGCGAGGGCTATGGGTTTCACGGACCGCTTTTTCCGCTGAGTGGTGGATTTCGGTGTGGCCAGGCGCGAGACCGGCACGCCGGGCTTCCCGGTCACCTTCGCACGCTGCATGCCGCGGGCCGCCTTGAGAATGTCGAGTTCGCGCTCGACTTCCGCGAGCCGCGCGCTGACCGCCTGCAGCCGCACCGCCATCACCCGGCTCAGGAACCCGTACAGCGTGGCATAGTAGCTCGCGTTGGTTTCCTCGGGTTTCAGTTCGTGGAGAAACTGCTGGTCAATGACCAGACAAAGGGTCGGTGTCACGGCGCGTACCGTGGCGATGCGTCTTTCCCCGCTGACGACGGCGACTTCGCCGAATATCTCGCCGTTTTTCGTGATGGCGCCCACCGTCTCGCCGTCCTTCAGAACCTCCAGCTCACCTGTGAGCAGAATGAATATGCGCTGATCCTCCTGTCCCTGTTCGATGATCAGATCCCCCGAATCGCACTGCAAAAAGTAGCTCGAATAGAGGATGTCGTTGAGGTGACCGGCAGTGAACTGTTCAAAAAAAGGGATATTGGCGAGGAGATCAGGCAGTTTGCCCTCCTCGTGAATGTAGGCGAATTCCTTCATGCGGCTGAGTGTGAGGCGGACCCCGGCCCGGCTGGGCGCTGAGGACGACCGGAGTCTACGCGACGCCGGCCATTGTTCTTGCCTTATTTTTTTCCGGCACAGTGATTTTCCCGCCGACCCTGCCCCGTTGAAGACTATACAGATCGGCCAGCGTTTCGCGCAGGGTGGGAAATCGGAAGATGAATCCGGCTTCCTCGAGCCGTCGGGGATCACCACGCCGGCCGGTCAGGGCGAGCAGCGGTTCGGTTCGCATCAGCCAGCACCCGACGCGGACCATCCAGGCCGGCGTTCGCGGTGCCCATGGGCGTCGCAGCGCGTCTCGCAGTTCGCTCATGAACGCCGCGTTGCGCGCCGGTTCGGGACTGCTCGCAACGTATACACCGCTCATCGCCTCGTCCTCGATCGCTCTCAGGAATATCCGGTTCATGTCCGCTTCATGAATCCAGCTCACAAACTGCCGGCCGCTTCCCACAGCTCCTCCCAGGTACGCCCGCGTGATGTGTTCCAGCGTCGCCAGGGCTCCGCCGTCGCGCCCGAGCACAAAACTGATCCGCAGCAGCACCCGGCGCGTCCGCGGCGTCGGCGATTCCGCAAACGCCCGTTCCCACTTTCGCGCCGTCTTTACTCCCGGTCCGCTTCCGAACGGCGCCTCCTCGTCGCACCACCGGTCACCCGCATCCCCGTGAATCGCCAGCGTGCCCGCCTGCACCCACACCCGCGGCGGCGCCACACACCCGTGCACCGCGTCTCCCAGAACCCGCGTCGAGTCCACCCGCGAGGCGTCGATCTCCGCCAGTGCCCGCCGCGTGTACCGGCAGTTCACATTCTTCCCCGCCAGATTCACAAGCGCCATCGCGCCCTCCAGTTCCCGTACCCACTCGCCCCGCGTCCGACCGTCCCACCTCACCGCCCGCGCCCCGGCCACCACCGCCTCCCCGGACCTCGACAATACCACCACCTCATACCCTCGCCTCATCGCCTCCGCCCCCAACCCCCGCCCCACAAACCCGCTCCCCCCGGCAATCACCAACCGCCTGGTCCCATCTGTCGATTGAATATTCATGTTATGACCGTTGTTTCGGTAATTACAGAAATAACCGCATGGAACGACTCCGCAACCGCTTTTTTTAGCCCGCAGTCCAGCCGCCGCCCGATGCGACGCGAACCTCGCCCAAGAACCGGAAGCCTGCAACGCTGCCCACAAAGCAGGAGCGCAAGAGGGCGTCGATTCTTAAGAATTCCTGAATATCGATATTTCCTGAAAATCGCAATTCCCCCCATAGATCGTCTGTCGCCCTGTGGTGAACCTCCTTATAGATCGTCTGTCGCCCTGCGGTCTCCTGCCCCGTAAATCGACTGTCGCCCTATGCGCTGTCACCTGTCGCAACGAACACCATTCCGCTTCGCGTCCAGGGAACCGTAGCCTTGGAGTCGACACGGTG
>CAZYHO010000139.1:2206-10592 GCA_964647495.1 uncultured Akkermansia sp.
CGAACACCATTCCGCTTCGCGTCCAGGGAACCGTAGCCTTGGAGTCGACACGGTGTTTGCGCTTGAGGGGTCCCGCAGTGGACCTGTCACCCAGTGATCGCACCATCGATTTGAGCCGCGACCTGACCTGGTGATCGAGTATCCCGCGAAGCGGGCACGAAGCCACTTCGAAGAAAAACCTTTGTCCCAGGCCTCCGGGGTGCCGCGCTGAGAACTACGGCGCGATTTCCACCCGCACGCGTGCGAAGCGGTTGGTGCGCCCGGGCGGAGCGGGATCGATCGCTTCATAGCGCGACCAAAGGCCGTTCAAGCTGTCGATGAGGCGGATCGACGACTCGGGCGCGGCCTGCCATTCACCGTGAAGGGAGTCGGCGAATTCCGGGATATAACGGACACCGGAATGGCGCTGAAGATACCGCAGGCGCAAGCGGGGGGCGCCAGCGGTTCCGGTGAGATCGACGCTGGGCAGGCCCGACGAGATCCCCTCGTGGACGACCGAGGCATCGGGCATGGAATCCGACATCCCGAAGGCATGTTCGAGGACGAGCGGGACACCGTCGCCATCGGCATCGCTGAGCGCGTTGGTTTTGGTGATAGTCGCAAGCGCGGGAGTCCAGGTCACGGCATCCAGGCGGAGAAGCCCGTTCGCGGCAAAGGTCACCGTGTGGGATCCGTCGCCCAGCAAGTGGCGAAAGCTGGTCCAGTAAAAGACCGGCAGAACGGTGCCCAGAAGCTCGGACGCCCCGTCCCTGACTCGCAGGTCTCCTGTCGAGTACGCCCGGTAACCGAGAATGCCCGGACCCTGCACTCGGAGAGTGGCGGCCGCCGGGTGGGCGGCGATCGTGAAAGTTCCTTCCGCGTATCCGTTTTCATCCAGCGCCACGACCGGATTGTTCGCGGCCTTCCAGCCATCAACCCACTCCCAGGCGAGATTCGCGGCCCCGGCCGCTTCTGCGGGACCGGCCGCGACCGGGACGGGTCCCGCGGCCTCGATCCGCACGGCATCCAGCCACAGTGTCGCGTCCTCACTGGGCGCGAAGGCCACATGGGTCAGCCCTGTCTCTTCGATGGCAAACGTCATGTCGCGCCAGTCGGTGGAACCAATGCTCGTTCTCTCACTGCCAAGGATAACATCCACCACCCCCGCCACGCGGACTCGACAATGGAGCAGGGCAGGGCCGACGACTTGCGTGGCAACCTGGCCGTAAACGCCGGCGGCCACCGGGCTTTCGACGCGCAGGACATCGTTTCCTCCCACGATCTCGACCTGTCCCGTCAAGTCTCGTGAAGCGGAGGCCACGGCCCAGGGCAGATCCGGCGCCTCGAGCACCTCGGCGATGCCGGGGCCGGCCGCCGGTCCGAGATTGTCGACGGCGAGCGAGTAGCAGGGCCATCCCGTCCACCCGCACTCATGCAGACCGGCAGGGAAATCGAGGATGCAGTGTTCCGGTTTGGTGACAGGGTCGCGAGCCAGGATGATCTTGTTTCCATACTGAAGCAGCCCGACGCCCGCGCGCGTGAAGGTGCCGGCGCCAAACTCCGCCAATCCCTCGGGCGCGCCCCATGTGAAGACAGAGCGGGTGGGTCCCTGGATCGCGGCGCGGACTGTCGAAGGAGACTCGTTGTCGCGGACCGAGGTCACAAGGGCATCGCCATCGACCCAGGAATCAAAAGCTCCTGAAATTCCTTTGAGGGCATGCCGCTTCCGGTCGTCAGGCAGCGAGAATGTCCAGCCGGCGGGCACCTCCAGAGCCTCCGCCACGGTCACCTCGACGAGCGGGGAAACCTGAACATCGCGGACGAAGGAGTCCGAGCCGCCGCTTCCCGAAGTCCAGCTCATCGTCCACGTATCGGCGCGATCCAGCAGGAAACCTTTTCTGTCGCCCAGGGAAAGCGGCTGGTGTACCGGAAAGCCATTCCTCAATTTGGCTCGGCCGGCCAAGGCATCCGATGGCCAGGAAACGAAGGAGAACCCGGGAACCAGCGCCACCAATTCGTCATTGCCGCTGCCGCCGTCAACAGGGGCCCGAAGCAAATCCGGCTCCAACACCCAATGGCTGCCGACATTCGACCAGCGGAACAGAGGGTCGCTCGCAGCGGAAGCGGCAAGAGGCGGGGCGCCTGGAGTCACCTTCACATTCTGGATCTGGAACGGGCGGACCAGCGGAATCCGGAAGGTGCAGGTATGCATCCCCGGTGGCAGATCGGTCTTCATGCTCCAGGGGCTGCTCGCCGTGCTGAGAAGCTGGTGCAGCCGGACTCCGTCGAGCAGAAAGTCCACATACGGTTCCGAGACTCTCGATCTGGTGTTCCAGTCGAATGTCAGAAGCCCGGGTCCGGAGACACGGGCGCTCAATTCAGCCGCGTCCGCCGTGGTTGCGACTTGCAGCGTCTGAGGCGCCAGCGTCGATATCCAGGCCTCAGGCGAGGTGGTCCACGCCAGGATGCCTTGTTCCAGATCCGGCAGCAGGCGCAACCGATCGACTACCGCATACCCATCCGCGGAAATCCGCACCCGATGGTCTCCCTCGGCGATCTCCACCGCATCGGTGCGAAATCCGCGGCGCAGCCACGCATTCGGCGCCGCTTCCGTGACGGCTCCGGGCCGCTTGAGTGCGACCACGATACGATCGTCGACCAGCACATCTATGCCCGCCGCGGCATAGTCAAAGTGAAGCCTCCCTTGAAATTCAGCCGGGTGAAAGTGGGACCGGTCACCTCGGTCATCAGCGCGGATCCGGTCGGCACCCCGAGAACAGCGTCTCCTCCACCGAACCATGGCGCCGCGCCATAGGCCGTCCAGCCGGTCCCGGTCGATGTCCATGCCAGTTCGGAATCCAGTGCTTCCGCCAACGAAACCGCGCCCGGCTGCGACGGAAGCTCTCCCCTCGGTGCTTTGATTTTCCAGAATCCGTCGGAACGATCGGTTTCGATAATGGCATCGATCCAGGACGTGCCTGCCTCGTTCCGGGCGACCATGTACATCGACTTGGTCACCCACTTGCCGTGTTCAAGAATGTACGCGCCTTCGTCGAGGAGCGCGTATGGCTCGGGGTAAAATCCGCCGATCACTCCGGCCGAAGCGAACAAGTCCCACTTCGCCGTCCAGGGATCCGCCGCCTTGGAGTAGAGCACCATCCTTGCGCTCGCGGGACTGCCCGAGACAAGCACGGATTCACCTCCCTCTGTCTGCACCGCCGGCGGTGAGCGACCAAGGTATGTCCAGAGCACATTCGGTGCGGATCCCAGTACGTCCGCATAACGTGCCGCGGCTCCCGGGAAAAAGGAAACCTCGTCGATCCGGCGATCGACCAACCATGAATAGGTGGACAGGAATCTGACTGTGTGCGGACCATTGTCCACATCCACACTCATGAAACGCCAGCCGGAGTTCGCTCCAAAAATCTCAAGATCATCGAGATACACGTCACATGAATAGACCCAGGCCGTCAGCCGGCCCGGTCCGACGACGGGGATCCTGATTTCGCCCGGTCCGCGCAAGACGGCGCAACCCACGCCGTCATAGGCAAGCGATGGATTGGCCAGGCCGAGTCCACCCGTCGCTTGCACAGGAAGGTTCGTGTCCATCGCCTCGGCCAGCGGGACCATGTGATCTGGCTCGAAGCGCACGTTGTCGAGGTACTCGCCGGGAGAAAGCGCCTCGCTTGTCCCCCAAGTGATCGTTTGCGGGCCGGCTGGCACCGTCTGGCTGAACTCTTCCCAGCGATTCGAATCACCAAAGTAATCGCCCGTGCCGCCGATCTCGACGCGGATACTACCATTGGCAGCGAAGCGGACAATTCCCGGGCCGGTCACTTTGAGTGAGGCCTTTCCCAGCATTACCACGCTGCCTCCGATCACACCGGGCGAGGGATCAACGATCCCCAGCGCGCTGCCGGCCCATGGACCGGCATTGTCCGCCGCCTCGGCAAGCGGCAGCGTTTGCAGCGGACTGAACTTCATGGCATCCATTCCCATCGCCCAAGCCTCAGTTGTGGAGCTTAGCGGGAAAACCCATTGAAGCTGTCGAGGGCCGGGCTGGATGAAGTGCTGTTCCCGCACCCACTGAGGCGACTCCGGCGCTGGCCGGCGGTTGAAACTCAGCCAGCCTGGACCTGTCATCGACGCTTTGAGGAAATTGCCATCGGCGTTGCCGGCGAAGATTGCGTCGGATCCATCGGCGGCAGTGTGATGCCTGAGCCCATGCCAGCCCGAGGCTTGCAGGGACAGCCCGGAGGTCTCCGCGGCGTCGTCAAGCGAAACAGCGGCAACCGGAGCGAGCTTCACATCGTCGACCCAGACGGCGTTCGGTCGCGCCAGTCCTCCTTCGTGAATGGTCCAACGCATGAGATACTGACCGGGAGGAATGAGCGCCGTCACTTCCTGTCAGTCCTGCCGCATTGAGATCGACGCCACGCCGACCGAATGAAACACGGTCGAGAAATTGACATATTCCAAGCTCCCGGTGATTCCGCCTTCCAGCCAGGACTTCCATTTGAAGCTCAACTGCCCCGGCCCTTGAACACGGAAAGTCAGGTTGTTCCCCTCCGGTGGAATGTTACCTGTGTCGGCGGCCTCCAGGCGCAACGAACTGCCGCCCTGCACCGATTCCCTGGTGTCCACAAATACCCCGGCGCTCGCCACCCAGCTCCCGAACGCGGACGGCGCACCCGTCGCTTCGTTCCAGTCGACCGATTGCGCCGGCGTCTCGCCCGCCGCCACGAACAGCACCCCCCACAAAACAACAAACCACTGTCTGCCGAGCCGGAAAATGGAGGTTTTCCTGGAATGGGGGCCGCGCGCAGTTATAAACGATGAACGGAGCGCGTTAAACAGGAAAGTGATCGCCCTGTCAGTCGCTCAGTCGCGCAACTGCCGTGCGTTGTTCTGCATTTGCTCGATCATGGGGAGGAGCTGGAGTTTGGTATCCGGGGGCAGAGTGTCGAAGAATGGCCCGAGTCCGGTTTCGGCGATCTGTTTGAGCAGGGCGGGACCGGCGGCTTCGATCAATGTGCGGGCGGGGGAGTCGCCGATATTTTCGAGCAACTCCTGGCGGCTGCGTTCGAGGTTTCGCTGGCGGTCGCGCTCATCCATTTTGCCGAAGCCGTCGAGCAGATCGCGGAAACCGCGGGGCAGGGCGAGTTCGACGAAGCGGGCTTTTTCCTTGGTGCTGAGCTGTGAGAGGAAGGCGTCGAAGTTTCCCCCGGCCTCCTGAGCGCGGAGGGCGCGTTTTTCGAGGAATGGCAGCCGCACATAGTCTCCGGCCACGCGCTCGACGACCTTGTGCCGCGGTTCGTGCCGGAGCGGACTTTCGGAGATGTAATCGAGCAGTTTTTCCGCCGTCGGGATGGCCGCGTTCATCATGGCGGAGAGCACGGCCACGGCCGACCAGACCAGGGCCAGGGCGACCGCCGCCTGGATGTAGTAACGCCGTTTCATGCGCCGTCAGTTACGCCGGTGTCGCCGTCGAAGCAACTCCGAGCCCCGTGAACCGTGCCCCGTGAACCGTGAACCGCTCTCAGTTTCGCCCGAACCGGCGTTTCAGCAACGTCCCGAAATCACCGGCCTCGGGCACTCGGAGCAGGCCGCAGAGCAGAAAGTAAGCGCCCGCGGCAAGGGCGATGGTGCCGGCCAGGCTGAACGCGCGTGTCCAGAACCCGAGGTCCTGCCAGTGGCCGGTGAACCACCATTTGGGCGCGGCGCAGACGGCCAGCATGACGGCGGTCGCGAGTGCGATGCGGGCCAGGCCGCCGGCCGTGGCGCGGGTGCCGACGCCGGAGGCGAACCGGCGCATGGCCACATAGCTGACGGTGAAATTCAGGGCGAGCCCCGCGGCGGTGGCCCAGGCGAGAGCGGCATGGTCCCAGCCGAGGCCGAAGACGGTGATGCTGTTGACGACGACGTTGAAGACGATCATGCCGAGGCTCACGAGCATGGGGAAAAACCGCTTGTCGATGGCAAAAAAGGCCGGCTGCACGACTTTGAGCGAGGCGTAGAACAAGAGCCCGAAAGCGTACGCCTGGAGCACCCTGGCGCTCTGGTGGACGTCATCGGGTCCGTATTTGCCGTGCTCGAAAATGACGCTGAGGATTTCGTGGGCGAAGAGGCCGAGACCCGCGGCGCACGGAACGACGAGGAAGAGCACGAGGCGCAACCCTTTTGCCAGCACCTCGCGGAAGGCCGGCCCGATCCCGTCGGTGGCGGCGCGCGACAGGGCGGGCAGTGTGACGGTGGCCACCGCCACACCGAACAGGCCGAGCGGAAGCTGCTGGAGGCGCTGGGCGAGCGCGAGCCATGTCTTGGCCGATGCCTCGCCCCACGTGTAACTCGCGAAGATGCTGTTGATCTGGACGTTGATCTGCACACCGCCAGCCGCGATGAGCGAGGGCCACATCAGGCGCAACACCTCGCGCACGCCGCTGTCTTTCCAGCCGAAATCCGGACGGAATCGGAACCCGACCTGCCTCAGGCTCGGCCAGAGCACCATGAACTGGCACAGCCCGCCAATCAGTGTGCCAACCGCAAAGCTGGCCAGCGCGGTCCATGTCACCTCGTCACCGCGGCGGAAAGCGGGATCCAGTCCCCAGGCGAGCGCGTAGCCGCCGACGATGCACCCGAGGTTGAAGAAGGCGGAGGCCACCGCGGGCATGAAGAAACGCTTTTTCGCGTTGAGGATGCCCATGGCCAGCGCGGTCAGCGAGACCAGCGCGATGAACGGATACATGATTTGCGCCAGCGCGGCCGCGAGATCCTGCTTCCAGGGATCGCTCCAGCCAGGCGTGAGAATGCGCGTCAGCGGCCGCGCAACCAGGATCCCGATGATCGACAGCAGGCTCATGAAGCACGCCGCCAGCGTGAACATCTTCCGGCCGAGCCGCCACGCCGCCTCGTCGCCCTCGTTCTTGAGTTTCTTCGAGAACGTGGTCACGAAGGCGGTGCTCAGCGCGCCTTCGGCAAACAGATCTCGCAGCATGTTCGGCGTCTGGAACGCCTGGGTGAATATCCCGTTGTACAGCGCGCCAAACCGGCTTGTCAGCACCTGGTCGCGCACGAGACCGAGCACGCGGCTGCACAGCACGGCGATCGATACCACGCTGGTCGATTTCGCGGCCGCGGCCACGTCCCCGGCGGCAGCAGCGGTGGTGGAGGCTGAGTCCGAGGTGGTGGTCGCTGCGGTACCAGTGTCGGCAGCGGCGGCAGCGGCGGCTGTGGCAGCCGGGCTTGGCGCCTGGGTTTCGCTCTGAGGTTCTTCGGCGGGTGGCGGCGTGTCGGCCATAGGGGCGGGCGGCTTCGATCAGCGGGTGCCTTTGCGTCCGGCAGGGCTGTCGGAGCGTCACGGAACCCGGCTCATTGGTTGCCACCCGCGGGCGGCGTGTCCGGAAAGCGGATGCTGTCGATGGTCGGAGCGTCGTCGAGGCCGCCCTCCTGCATTTTATTCAACTGGTAGAACGCCGCGCCGGACGTCATCAGCATGAACACGACCATCAGGACGGCGATGACAAGTTGAAGGACGAAGAACAAACCGGTGAGGAAGAAGTATTTGGCGGTCTGGCGCTGCGCCTCTTCCAGGGCGTTCATGTCGCCGCTCGCCGCCGCCCGCTCGGCGCTGGCCGCCGTTTTCATGAGCGCAAGGCCGGCGAAGAGCGGGATGAACCCGAGCCCGAGAGCCGGGATCATAAAGACGCCACCGATGATCGAAAGCACGCCGATCAATTTGATCCACCCCTTGCGCTGGTGGAGCGGTCCCGCGAGCCGCCGCACCAGCGATTCGGCGGCGAGTCCACCCCCGCCGGCGCCGTACCCGCCCACCCGCGTAGCGGCGACGGCGGTGGCTACAGGGATCGAGGATTCGACCGTGGCGGCGCCCGCGGCCGGGCCGGCCACCATCGGTTGCGTGGCGACGCTCGAACCGGCGAAGAGCTGCGGAAAAACCGATGCCGCCGGCATCCATTGGTTCATCCCCTCGCGCCACATCAGCGTCTGCGCGCCGATCTGGCCGGATTGGACCAGAGCCGGCACGTCCGGTTCGTTCGCCGTAAACTGCTGGCCCGAGGAGGCAACAAATAACCACTGCTGCATCGCGCCGCCTTAACGCCGCCGCGTCATCCGGTCAATGCGGAACAGTGGGGTGCACGGTGCACGGTGCACGGTGCACGGTGCACGGTACACGGTACACGGTACACGGTGTAGCCGGACGTGATGCACGGGAACGCGACATAGTGCCGGGTGTTGTTACTCGCAGGATCCTTGTTCGGATGAGGCGCAAACTGGAAAACCGGCCGGAGTCAGGAAGCCGCTTTCACTCTGAAGATCGGGAGACCGAGTAGAACTATGTGCACCATTCACCATTCACCGTGAACCGTGAACCGTGAACCGTGAACCGTGA
>CAZYHO010000140.1:0-8265 GCA_964647495.1 uncultured Akkermansia sp.
GTTTCCAGCGGGCCGCACAGGCCCGAGGCGTCGGGGTAGCGGAAGCAGTTTGCCTTGTCGATCCGGATTTTCATGTCCGAAGCGAAACCCTCGCACGGTTTTCCCTGAAGCTGGTTGTGAACCAACGCGTTGATGTTGAAGGCAATCCGGATGTGTTGCAGGGTGGCCCCGGCCATCGCATAGACAAAGCCATTCACATACTCGCTCTTGGCCTCCGCGAGACGTTCGCGCCAGAGGTATTCCTCAGCAGAGAGAAAAGGCGTGAGGTCGGGCAGCGCGGACATCGGCGCGACAATACGGCGCGGATACCGAAAAGCCAAGCCGCCAGCGCGCGCCCAGCCAGCTTGAGGGAGCGTCCCCACGCGCCCCGGCCGACGCTCATCGCCGCGAGGCCGCATGGGTGCGACGCTCTGCACCCGCGCCCGAGGCCGCGTCCGGGTCTCCCTGCAAGTATCGGGAGTGTGACATCACGCTGGTCACAAGCCATGCTCACGCCTGTGTCAGGCCTGCGTGCTATCGTGCGGCCGGCGTGGCCACATCCAGGAAGTGGGGCAGCCCAAATTCTTCGGAGCCGAGTTCGGTCAGCTCGCCGCTCAACTCGGGGCGGGTCTCATGCGGTTCGAGGTCGAGTTCGACTTCGCGGCCGACCGCGCGGGGAAATCCGGGGACGCGGCGGTTGTCGAGCACGGCCCAATGGAGGACGGCGATCTTTTTCGCGTCGAGCGAACCCTCGAGAACGGCGGTGACTTGATACGTGTGATCGACGAGCATGCGGTGGTATGGATCGAGCTTGCCGAGATCGGGCTCCGTGGCATCGAGCACCCGGGCGCGGACGCGCAGACGCGGGAGAGGGCGGCGGTCGCGAACGGCCGCCAGGTCACGCGCGGCGCGCGCGGCGATGTCATCCCGGCCGAGCGCGCGCGCATGAACCGTGAATCGCTCGAGCGCCGCACGGCCGGCGCCCGGATCCGCGGGCGATGCGGCGCGGCCGACGAGAAGCCGTCCGTCCGGCCAGGCGGACGCCCATCCGGCGGGAATGGCGAGCGGCGGGCCGGCCCACTGGCCGTCGATCGCGAGTCGCAGGCTGTCGCGGTCACCGACCAAGGCCAGAGCCACCGGTTTTCCTGGCCGGGGCGGATGGGGAATCGTCGAGGCGATCGTGGAGTCGCCGCTGTTCATGGCGAGGCGGAACTGATCGCCGTGGCGTTCGAGCGCGAGAAACGGCTGGCCGCCGGCCGGTTGCCATGTGATCAGGGCCATGGACGCGGCCTCCGAAGTCGCGGTGTCCGGGACGGCGACGGCGGAAGCTGCGGCGCCAGTGGCCGGCGGCCATTCCGTGACAAGCGCCTGCACGGTGAAGCCGCGGCGGCCGTTGCGCACGGCGGCAGCGATGGCCGCATTCGAATCGGCGTCGGCTTCGAACCATCCGCCGTCGAGCCAGGCTCCGAAATGCGCAGTGAATCGCCCGATCCCGCGCGCTTCCAGGTGGCACGCGGAGCGGTCGTCGTCGCCGGGGAGTTCGTTGGTGGCCCGCATGTCGCGCCACGCGAAGACCAGGCCCTCCGGCGATGGCGGCCACGCTGAGGGCGCTGGATCGGCGGCGGACGGCCGCTGCCGAAACCCGGCGAGAACGGCCGATTCCGCGCCTCCCACCCACAGATCGGGATAAAAATCACCGGTCTTGTTGCGCGTCAGCCGCACGGTCGATTCCAGTTCGCGCGCGTCCGCCGAAAGCCGGCCGATGTAAACTTCCGCGCTCAGTCCGCCGCTGGTGATCGCATTGCGGCTGCTCTTCTTTTTCTTCGTGTACGGGCCGGTGAAGACAATGAAACGCGGATGGTTCGACCAGCGGGGATGATACGCCTCTTTGCCTCCCATGTCCGGCGCCGATGACAGGTTGACAGACCAGCGGCGGTCCGGATCGGACGCCACGAAACGCAGATGCCGATGCGGCCCGTCGAGTGCCCACGCCACATAACTGTCGTCGGGCGCCAGGGCCGGCCAGCAGCCGGTATCGAGCTTCGTCCAGCGCCCGGTGGCGAAGTTTCCAACACCTGCATCGGGCCAGGGGAACAGACCCGCGAAGTGCGTGCCGTCACGCGAGACATGCACGCTGTCGATGCTCAGGCGAGTGCGCGTCCAGACGGTTTCCCGCTGGTCCGGGGCATCGAGCGGAAACCGCACAAGCGTGCTTCCCACGACGCTGAGCCGGCGTGCAGGGTGAAGGCGTTCGAGCGCGTAGATCCAGAGGCGGCCGGTCGCCGGATCGGCCCATGTGTCGACCGCAAACCCGTTGCCGAGAGCCTTCAGTTCGCCGCGATCCCAATCGACAACGCGGATGCGAGGACGGAAATGGCGTGTCCCGTCGCGCCGCTGGACTCGCTTTTCCGTGAATACAACGTGACGACCGTCGGGCGTGAGCAGTGGGCGCGAGTAGTTGCCGGCCTGGGCGAGCAGCCGCCGCGGCCCGCCTTCGCCCGGATCCCAACCCGTCAGGTGCAGGGCCGTGCCATTGGCGAACGTGTCCGCGCTTTCCTCCGAAGTATCCGCCGCCCACACGAGCCGGGCCGGCGCGCCTTCCGTGATCGCGGCGAATCCGGCCTGCGCGCGCTCCCGGTGCTCGCGCGCCGCCCTGCCCTTCGGCGCCAGCACCTTCGTCGCCGACAGCTCCTCCCCGCGATCACAGGACACCACCAGCACCACCAGCGCGGCCACCACCCGCACCACCCCGGCTCCCGATCCGCCCCGCCACCACTGCAATCGATGATCCATCGAAGAAAAAGCGGCACATCCACGCAACTCTCAACGGAAATCGGCCGGAGGGAAAATGAACACCCACAGGCCATAGTTCGTGCGTCCCTCTGCCGAGGAATCCCCCGCAGTTCGACTGTCACCCTATGGCCGCACTCGAGCTGCCTGCCTCTAATCGGTTGCGCGAATCGAATTCCTCCCTCATTCCGGTTCGCAGTTCCAGGACCGTTCCGGCCACCCCACCCTCCACCCTCCACCCTCCACCCTCCGCCCTCCGCCCTTCGCCCTCTGACCTCTGACCTCTGACCTCTGGCTCCTGACCGAGTGGTTTTCTCCTCACACATTTTTGTCTTCTACTTCCTGCCACTGTCCTTGGCGCTGTACTACGCGGCGCCGCGGTCGTGGCGGATCGGTGTCCTCACGCTGAGCGGCTATGCGTTCTACGCTTCGTGGAATCCGTGGTTCTGCCTGTTGATGCTTGGATCCACGGCGATCGACTACTTTGCGGGGCTGATGGTGGCGGGAGAAGGCACGACACCCGGCCGCCGCAAGGCGGGGCTGGTGCTGTCGATCGTTTCGAACCTGGTGATCCTGGGGTTTTTCAAATACTGCGGATTCGCGGTCGGAGCGGCATCGGAGGTGGCGCAGGGACTGGGGTTTGGCGGGATCGCCGGGCCGGATTGGGTGACGCACATCGTGCTGCCGATCGGGATTTCGTTCTACACGTTTCAGAGCATGAGTTATTGCATCGACCTGTACCGGGGTCACGCGCGGCTGGCGCCGTCGTTCATGCATTTCGCGGCGTATGTGTCGCTGTACCCGCAGCTTGTCGCCGGGCCGATCGTCCGGTACGAGACCATTGCCGACCAGCTTGTCGACCGGCCGCACACGATGGAGGGATTCGTGTACGGGATGACGCGGTTTTGCACCGGCTTTGCCAAGAAAATCCTGCTCGCCAATCCGATGGGGCCGCTGGCGGACGCCGCGTTCGGGGCGCATCCCGATGCGCTGAGCGCTCCCACCGCCTGGCTCGGGATCGTGGCATACGCGTTGCAGATCTACTTCGATTTTTCGGCGTACTCGGACATGGCGCTCGGGCTCGGCCGGATATTCGGGTTTACATTCGACGAGAATTTCGCCTCGCCGTACCGGGCGCGCAGCGTCACCGAATTCTGGCGTCGCTGGCACATTTCACTGAGCACGTTCCTGCGCGACTACCTTTACATTCCGCTCGGCGGAAACCGGCTCGGAGCGGGCCGCACTTACGTCAACCTCTTGACGGTCATGGTTCTCGGAGGGCTCTGGCACGGGGCAAGCTGGACGTTCGTGGCCTGGGGCGCGCTGCACGGCGGGGTCCTGGCGCTCGAACGCCTGCTCGGCCGATCCGCCCCCGCGCGCTGGCTGCCCAGGCCGCTGGCCGTGGGACTCACCTTTCTCATCGTGCTCGCCGGATGGGTCTTCTTTCGCAGCGACACATTCGGCGTGGCGGCGCACTATTTCCAGGCGCTGGCCGGCATGCGGGGCACGGCCGATGCCGCCGGCCTGCTTCGCGCCGAAATGGCGACGCCGTACAGCCTGTTCATGATGGCGGTCGGGCTGGCGATTGCCTTTCTGATGCCGAACTCGCAGTCGCTGCTCCGCGTGCTGACCCCGGCGAAGGTGGTGCTCGCGCTGTTGCTTTTCGTCGCGGCGGTGGCCTTGATGTTCACGCAAGGCTTCAATCCATTTCTGTATTTCCAATTCTGATGCCCCCGAACGACGCCCAGGAAAACGGAGAGGCCGCCCCCGCGCCGGCCGCCGCCGCGCCGCGCCGGCCGGACGATCCGGGAGCGCCGCATCTCATCGAGGTGCGGGTTTCCAAGGGCTGGCGCCGGTCGCTGGCGGCCGCGTTTGTGCTGCTGATCGCGTTGCCAGGATTGCTGCGCGAATTCACACCGGATCAAGTGCGCGGCACCGTGGCGGACGTGTTCGCGCCCGGACCGGTTCCGGTGACCGGGCGATTGCGCGCCATGGAAAAGCGCGTCGATGAAGGCGCGTGGACGGCGCCGGTCCGCAAGCATGTGCAGACCGCGCTGTTCCGGCTGTTCCGCGAGGGCAATCGCAAAGTGCTCGTCGGCCGGGACGGGTGGTTGTTTCACCGGCCCGGCGTGCAGGCGCTGACGAACCGCGGACCCGTGCTCGGTCCGACAAATTCCGTGGCCAAAGATCCCGCGCTCGCAAAATGGGAAAGCCCATTGCCCGTGATCCGCGAGTTCGCCGCGCAGCTCCAGCAACGCGGCATCCGGCTCATCCTCGTCCCGGTCCCGGACAAGGCCGCGCTCTGGTCCACGCATCTCCCGCACGCCCGCCCCTCGCCCCCGACAACGCGCGTGCGTCACCCCGATTGGGAAAAATTCACCGCCGCCCTCCACGGCGCCGCCGAAATCGTCGATCTCCCGGCCCCGTTGCCGTACCTGCCCACGGACACCCATTGGCAGGCCGACGGCGCCCGAGCCGCCGCCCAGGCCGTCGCCGCCGTCCTCCACACCCAGCCAAATCCACCTTCCGCCGATCCGACAGATCCGACAGATCCGACCGAGACGACCGGCATCGGAGATCTCGTGGCATCGCTGGGCGCGGGAGATGTGGCCGATCCCTCGCTGCAAACCACCACCCGTGTTCCCACCACGCCACCGGCGGTGTCCGACACGGCGGCTCCCATCGTTCTCCTCGGCGACTCGAACGTGAACATGTACGACGACCCCGGGCTGCCGTTCCATCGGCCCGGCGGCGGCTTCGCGTCGTGGCTGGCCGCCGGCCTCGGCGAGCCGCTCCACATCATCGCCATCAACGGCGGCGGCGCCTCCCAGGTCCGCCAGCGCTTCGCCGCTCTGCCGGACGATGTGGTCCGCGCGAAATCCACCGTCATCTGGGTGCTCGCCGAACGCGATCTCCTCATCGATCCCGCCACCGCCCGCGCGAACGGCGTCGAGTGGAAACGCGTCGCCTTCAACCCCAACCGCTCCGACACCACTCCCACAGCCGCTTCCCCGCACGCCCTCGTTGTCGAAGCCACGCTCCGCGCCAAATCCAAAGTGTTCGACCGAAATGAGGTCGACTATCCGGATGCCGTCTTCACCGCGGAATTCACGGTCGACCGCGTCATCGCCGGCTCATACACGGAGAACGACCTCGCCGTCGTCCTCTGGAATTTCAGAAACCGCGTCGTCCAGCCGACCGCACGCCTCACGCCCGGCCAAAAAGTCCGCCTCACCCTGGTCCCATGGCTCGAACAGGGCGAGCTGACCAACATCAACCTCCGCGACGACTTCAACCGCTTCGACCTCACACTCTACTTCGCCTCCCTATGCGAGGTGATCGACACCCAGTAGCCACCGAGCGTTCACCGACGCGTTCACATCGACGCGGTTGACCAGCGCGGCACCGTTGGCACAGCGCGACGCCTCACGGCAGGGTGAACCGCACCTCTCTGCTGGTCCGCCGGATTTCGTGCTCGCTGTAACGGAGCACCACGCGGTAATAACGAATTTCGGGACTGTGGGGATTGAGCTTGGGCCGCGCATCGATGACCGGCTCCGGCTCATCGTCGGCGATTTCCGTGAACTCCGACTCGGAGGCCCGGCGGCTCAACACAGTGAACCCGTCGGCCAGGCCCATCCGGACATGGATCCGGGGCCGGTCTTCGCTCAGCGTAATGGACACGGTGTGGTGGTCGAACGGGCTCATGGCGAAAGCGATCGTTTCATCACACCTCCATGCGCATTTCCCTGGTCGATCGTATCACCCAGTCGCTTTTTTTCGAAAATTCTTGAACCGCCGGTCGCGAATCGAGCATTTAGTGTTGATATTGAATCGTTTATGGCAATCCGAATCGACGGACACGAAAGCGAGGAAGCAAATCACAGTAATTGCCTTAAATATGGAAATAGTTGTAATCACTGAACTTTAAGCGTATCAAACCATTCCCCATCGTGGACTCGCTTTGCGCGACGCCGCCAACTACCGGATGCTGAGGCCCAGCCGGTGCCGCTCCAGCGTCGTGCCTTCGCGAAGCGCGAGCTGGGCGAGGGCTCTATTGTAGTCCGCGACGGCTGTGAGTTCCGCCAGGCGCGCGGTGGTCAGGTCGCGCTGCAATTGGAGGACGACGAAGCCGGTGCTGCGTCCGTGATCGAGTTTTTTCTGTTCGGCCTCCAGCGCGGCTTCGGCGAAGAGGCGGGCTTGTCGGGTGGCGCCGACCTGGGCGAAGCGTGTGCGCGCCTGCTCCACCGAGATGCCGATCTCCACCATCACATCCTGCTCCAGGCGTTTCAGCCGCAACAGGGACTGGTCCAGCTCGGCCTTGTTCGCGCGGTAACTGGCCCGTGCCGAGCGATTGCCTCCGAGCGGAAAGCTCAATGCCACGCCGAAGGTGTAAGACGGCGCCTCGGCCCGCCGCACGTCGCTCCACGCGCCCCGTGAGTCCAGGCCGGTTCCGCTCAACCCGTAACTGGCGACAAGGTCGAGCTGCGGGAAAATCTGGTTGTGCAGGTACTTGAGCACGACTCCCTGCCGTTCCAGATCCACTCTCATCTGCAATATCTCCGGGCGTTTGGTGAGGCCATATCCCCAGCTCCGGTGAAGGTCCAGCTCGCTGGTGGCCGCGGACAACTTGTCCGCGGGTTCGATGCGCACCCGTTCCCAGGCGCCCAGATCGGCGGTCAGCAGGTTTTTCAGCAGGTATTCCTGGGCCGCCAGCGCGCCCTGCGCCCCAAATAAATCGGCCTGGCGCGCCGCGACCTGCGACTCGGCCTGCTTCTCATCCAGCCGGGCGAGCGTGCCGGCCTCGACGCGCTTTTGGCTTTCCATCGCGAGCCGCTCCGCCAGTTGCAGCGCCTGCGCCTGGACATGGACGCGCTCGCGCGCCAGCAACAGGTCGTAGTAGGCCAGTTGCACATCCGTGACGACGCGCATGATCCGTTCCTGCAGCGACAGTTCCGATATCTGCCATTGCTTGCGCGCGACCTGGATCGCCAGCCGCGGGGCGTCGATCCAGGCATTCTTGAGCAACGGCTGGCGCACCTGGATGGCGGCGGCGCTCGCGGCATTGCCAAAGGAACCGCCGTCCGGGAATTCGTTCTGCGTCGAGAGTTCGCCTCCCGCTTCCACTGTCATCCCGGTCGGCAGCAGGCCCGTGATGGAAGCGCGATAGGCGTTGTCTTTCGTGCCGCCGGCGCCTTCCACGTCCTTGTCGGAACTCCGGGCCGCGCCCGCCTCCAGCGCGGGTTCGTAAACCCCGCGCGCCACGTCCAGGTTTTCGCGGGCGATCTCCGGATCGATCCGCGCCACCTTCACATCGAGATTGTGCTCCAAAGCCAGTTGCAGGCAGTCGCTCAGGGAAAGCTTCCGCGGTGTCACCTCCGCCGGCGCCGCGTGCAGGAAAAAAGAAAGGAGGAAGCATAAGCAGCGGCAACGCCGCAAAGGCGCCAACGCCCCGCCCACCCTTCTCGTCCGCAGCTTTGCGCCCGCGCATGTTTC
>CAZYHO010000140.1:8365-10580 GCA_964647495.1 uncultured Akkermansia sp.
GTTTCCTCAGTAACCCGTCCGTCGAAGAGATGGACCACGCGGTGCGCGTGGCTGGAGAACCGGTCGTCGTGCGTGACCATGCAGATGGTTGCGCCTTCCTGGTACAACTCGTCGAGCAACTGCATCACCGCCTCGCCGTTCTTGGAGTCCAGGTTTCCGGTTGGCTCATCCGCGAGCAAAATGGATGGTTTCCCGGCCAGGGCTCGCGCCACGGCGACGCGCTGCTGCTGGCCGCCGGAAAGTTGTGATGGGTAGTGTTTGCGGCGGTGTGACATCCCGACTTTTTCCAGTGCCGCCTCAACCCGTTCCCGCCGCTCGGCCGCGAGCATCCCGCGATACGTCAACGGCAGCTCGACATTCTCGAACACGGTCAGATCGCCGATCAGATTGAAGCTTTGGAAAATGAACCCGACCTCACGGTTGCGGATGCGCGCCCGCTCGGCGTGATCGAGTTTCGCCACTTCCCGGCCGTTGAGCGTGTAGTCTCCCTCGCTGGGCGAATCCAGCAGGCCGAGGATCGAGAGCAGCGTGGATTTCCCGCAGCCGGACGGCCCGGCGATGGCGACGTACTCGCCGCGGTGGATCTCCAGATCGATCTCCGCCAGCGCGTGGGTCTCCACCTCATCGGTCAGAAAGACCTTTCGTATTTGCCGGAGTTCGATGAGCGGCGGCGGGTCGGTGGGTGGCGTGGACATGGCTTGGTGGGATTGGATGGTCATTTCAGCCGAAGCGCCTCGTGTTCGTCGTACTGGGACAGGTCGGTTAGAATGATCTGGTCGCCGGCTTCCAGGCCTTCGACCACCTCGACGCTCGAGACGGAAACGCGGCCGAGCGTGACCGGGACCCGCACCGCGCGGCGACCGCCGTCCACGATCTTGAACAACCCGACACGGCTGTCGGCCTGGCCGTTGAACGGACGCCCGACGTACAGCACGTCCTCCAGCCGCTCGAGCGTGATGGTGCCATCGACGCTGAGATCGGGCCGCGCGCCCCGGGGCGGCGCGGCCTCCAGCGCGATATCGACCGTCACCGTGCCGTTCACCACCGCGGGATCGATGCGCACCACGCGGCCGGGCACAGTGCCATTGCGGGTGTCGATGACCGCGCGCTGCTCGAATTGCACGTCTCGCGCCTGCGTCTCGGGAATCCTGATCTCCGCCTTCAACTTCGCGGGATTGGCGATCCGCGCGATGTTCGCGCCGACGGCCAGTTGCTGGCCGGCTTGCAGCGGGGTCTCGTCGCCGCCCAGGCGTTGCAGCACGCCGGCGATCCCGGCCCGCACTTTCAGGCCCTCCTGTTGCCGCTGCTTCAATTCGTATTGCTTCCGCAGCCGCTCCACCTCCGACTCCTGCACATGCAACTGCGCGTTGGTCGAGCGGTCGCTCATCGCCAGCCGCTCGCGTTCCAGGTCATACCGCTGCTGCAATTCGGTCGCCTTCGAACGCGTCCGCTTCGCCACCAGCATCGGCACCAGCCCGTCTTTCAGCAAAGCTTCGTCCGCCTCCGCCTCGATGGTCGACTGCGCCAGATCGGTCTGCAGCGACGCGATGACCGACCGCTGGGTCAGCCGCTCGCTCTCCAGTTGCACCTTGAGTTTCTCCAGTTGCGCCTCGGCGGCATGCCATTGCGATTCCGCCTCGAAGGCTTCCTGCTCCAGCTCCGGATTGCTCAATTCCACCAGCACCGTGTCCGCCTCCACCGTCACGCCGGGCAACAGCAGGATGCTTTCCACCCGGCCCGGACTGGCGGCCGTGATCCACCGGATTTCCTCCGGCACCAGCGTCCCGTTCCCCCGCACCTCGCGCAGCATCGACCCCCGCTTCACCGTGTCGCTGAAAACCGCCGCCTCCACAAAAGGCAACGCCGGCTCCAGCCGCGACAGCCCGAAACTGACCAGCCCCACCCCCGCCACGACCACCAGCGAAAGCACCACACGGCGGCAGCGCTTCCGGCGGGCAAGATCAGGTCGGGCGATGTCCATGGGGGGCATTGATGAATTGTGATTGATGATTGCTGGCGCGAGACGGCGGCGATCTGGCTCATTCGGAACGCAGCGCCTGCATGGGATCGACGCGCGCGGCGCGGCGGGCCGGGAGCCAGGAGGCGGCGAGCGAGGTGACGAACAACGCCAGGGCGGCTCCGCTGAAAACGACCGGATCCAAGCCGTCGAGATCGACGATCACGCTGCCGAGAAAACGGCCGAGCGCCGCGCCGA
>CAZYHO010000141.1:0-10430 GCA_964647495.1 uncultured Akkermansia sp.
TTTGATGAGGCAGCCTACGTTGAATGTCCCCATGCCGGACACCCTGACCGCCGCCACCTCCCTGTCAATCGCCGGCGTTCAGGCGGCCAGCGACCTCATTCGGTCCTGGCCGGTGGCGGGTCCCTCGCCTCTTGCCGCGAATCGTGGCATGGTGGACCCACGAGATTGCGGCCACAGTGTACCTGTCCCTCTATGCCATGGATATGGGGTTTGTACCGTGTACCTTCTGTTCGTCTCCTGCTCGGGGGCCTCGGGAGAATCGGGAACCGGGCCATCCCCTGCACGCGGCAACCGTTGACGCGCCCGGAGGATCGCGTCCCACCCTGGAGCTTCGCTTTCATGTCCGAGTTCTGGAGCGGACGTGTGTCCTCGCACCGAACACCTCTGATCCTTGTACCGCTCCCCCGTGCACCGTGAACCGTGCACCGTGCCCCAATAAAAAAAGATGTCGTCAGAACGATGGCGGGCCGCTATGGCGACATGATGGTTTCCAAAGGCGGATCTTCACGAGGGCCGATGCTGGCTCTGACGGCGGCGTTTCTTGGCTGGCTGTTCGACGGGTTCGAGATCGGGTTGTTTCCTGTGGTGGCGCGACCGGCGCTGTTATCGATGCTGGGGCCTGGGAGCGAGGGGGCGGTCGGCCAGTGGATGGGGATGATCACGGCGGCCTTTCTGGTGGGCGCCGCGCTGGGTGGCGTGGTATTCGGATGGCTGGGTGACAGGATCGGGCGGGTGCGTGCGATGTCGCTGAGCATCTTGTGTTACTCGGTGTTCAGCGGGGTGGCGTATTTTGCCGGGGAGCCGTGGCATCTGGGCGTGTTTCGATTTCTGGCGGCGCTGGGGATGGGCGGTGAGTGGGCGCTGGGTGTGGCGCTGGTGATGGAGGTGTGGCCTGAGAAGCACCGGCCGTGGCTGGCGGGTGCGATCGGCGCGGCGGCGAACATCGGGATGGTCGTGGTGGGTGTGGTGGCGAGCCTGTGGCCGGTCACGCCGGAGTCGTGGCGGTGGATGTTCCTGGTGGGCGCGACTCCGGCGCTGCTGACGTTTTTCATCCGGCTGTTCGTGCCGGAATCGGAGCGATGGCGGCGCGCGCGCGACGCTGCGCGGCCCGCGGATGGGCGGGACCATTCGCCGCTGGCGGAAGTGCTGCGTCCGCCGCTGCTGCGCCGCACACTGACCGGTGTGGCCCTGACTTCGGTGGCGCTCATCGGCACATGGGGATCGGTGCAATGGATCCCGTTGTGGACGGACAAAATGACGGCCGGCGCGATCGAGGGCGCCAAGGCGACGGCGCACACCCTGTCCTCGCTCGGCGCGACCTTCGGCAGCCTGCTGGCGCCGATACTGCTGGGCGGAATGAGCCGGCGTTTGGGATACAGTGTGTTGTGCGTGATGTCTCTGGTCGTGTGCGCGGTCCTGTTCCGGACGCAGAGCGAGTACACGTCCGTTTTCCTGCTGCTCGTGTGCCTGACCGGGGCGACCACGGCGGCGTTCTACGGCTGGTTTCCGCTTTACCTGCCCGAGTTGTTTCCGACGCGGGTGCGGGCGACCGGCCAGGGGCTGTGTTTCAATGCCGGGCGCATCGTGGCGGCCGTCGGGGCGCTGACGAGCGGCCAGCTCGTCTCGTACTATGGCGGGTACGCTGAAATGGGGGCCGTGGTGACGCTGGTCTATCTCGCCGGGCTGGCCATCGTCTGGCTGGCGCCTGAAACGCAAGGCCGGCCGCTTCCCGAATAGCCAAACCAGCCGTTCCCGCCTTCATGGCGCATCCACACGCAGTCTCGTGAATCCCGCAGCCCACAGAGTCGTCGCCAGCGAACTGCACTTTCTGCCGGTGCGCACGCGGGTGCCGTTGAAGTTCGGTGCGGAAACATTGACGGAAGTGACTTGCGCGCGCGTGCGGCTCGTCGTCGAGGATGCCACGGGCCGGCCATTCGCGGGCTGGGGAGAATCGCCGCTGAGCGTGCAGTGGTTATGGCCTGGCGCATTGCCGTTCGCCGAACGGCTGGCCGCGCTGCAGGAATTCTGCCGCCGCATCGCCCGCGCCTGGCCGGAATTCGATTCCACCGGGCACGCGCTCGAAATCGGCCATGACTTTCTGGCCGGCCGGCTGCCCGGGCTATGGCGCGCGCTCAATGCCGGGCGGCCGGCGGACGCTCCCATGCCGTGGCTGGCCGCGCTCGGGTGCGCCGCCGCCTTCGACCTCGCGCTCCACGACGCGTGCGGGCACGCGCTCGGGCTGCCGGTTTACGAAACGTATCGCCCGCCCTTCCTGCGGCGCGATCTGGCGGCATTCCTCGAACCGGCCGCCGACCGGGCCGGTGACATCGATTTTACCGGACGTCATCCGGCCGACTATCTCTTGCCGCGCCGCCGCGACCGGCTGCTCGCATGGCACCTGGTGGGCGGGCTGGACGCGATCGGGCCGGACGACCTCGACGGCACGGAGCCGGACGACGGCCATCCGGTCGTGCTGGCCGACTGGATCCGGCGCGACGGGCTGCGCGCGCTGAAAGTCAAGCTGCGCGGGAACGACACCGATTGGGACCGGGACCGGCTTGTGCGCGTCGGGCACATGGCGGTCGAGCACGGTGTGCCGTGGCTGACAGCCGACTTCAACTGCACGGTGACCGATCCGGACTACGTCACGGCGATCCTCGACCGCCTGCGCGACGACGAACCGCGCCTCTTCGGCATGCTGCTGTACGTCGAGCAGCCGTTCCCCTACGAACTCGACGAGCATCCCATCGCGGTCCACGCGGTGAGCGCGCGCAAACCGCTTTTTCTCGACGAGAGCGCGCACGACTGGCGGCAGGTGCGCCGCGGCCGCGAGCTGGGCTGGACCGGCGTGGCGCTCAAAACGTGCAAGACACAGACCGGTGCGCTGCTCAGCCTGTGCTGGGCGCAGGCACACGGAATGACGTTGATGGTGCAGGACCTGACCAACCCGATGCTCGCGCAAATCCCGCACGTCCTCCTCGCGGCCCACGCTCCCACCATCGCCGGCGTCGAGACCAACTCGATGCAGTTTTATCCCGATGCCTCGGCGCCCGAAGCCGCGGTGCATCCCGGTCTTTACCGCCGGCGCGACGGCTGCGTGGATGTTTCCTCGGCCACCGGGCCGGGGTTCGGCCTGCGGGTCGACGAAATCGGGCGGGCTCTGCCGCCGGGACTGCTTTCCCCGGGATCCACGGGCGCACCGCGATCCCACCGCGATGGATCGTAAAGATAAAAACGCTTCAGGGCGGTGTAAAGACGCGGCTCCGCGGCCATCAGGGCAAACGGCCGGCGCAGAAACGCCTCGGTCGCCGCCGCAAACAAACCGGACTCCGATCCCAGCTCCGGCGCATGAGCGAGCGCGGCCCGCTGGCACTCGGGCAGGTCGTGCCAGAGCGGCCCGGCCCATCCGGCGAAGTACAACTCGTCGTCCGGCAGCGGATCGGCATCGTCGCCCGCCGCCCCGAGCCTGCGCCAATGGTCCATGATCGAGGAGTCGCGTTCCTCGCGATAACATCGCGCCGCCCCGGCCTCCGGGTTCCACTCGGCGAGCAACGTGCCCTCGCCCCATGGCGGGTCGGGCGCCCGCAGCGCCGCCTCCAGCGCGGGCACCGCGCCCACCACCACCTGGCGCAGAGCCGGCACCGGCGCGATGCGCAACTGCGCCTGCAACAGGCCGATGTGCGCACCCAGGCTGACCCGCATGTCGTCGGTCACCTCATCGACCCCGCCCGGGCCGGTGAAATGCAGATCGTTGATCTTGAAAAACGCCTTCTCCTGCAGCGCCTCGCGCAAATCGTGCGGCAGGGATTGGTAAAGCGGCAGTCCGCGCTCGACGAGCGGCACCCAGCGGAGCGGAAACCCGATGGCCCGGACCCGCATGCCGCGTCGCTGGCGCTGCCACCGCTCGAAGATCCAGCCTCCGACGACCAGGACGAGGAGCAGCGCTGCGTAAAAAGTGATCGTTTGCAAGGCGGTGCGTGACGAGCGGGGACCGGAGCGGCCGGTCCGGATCAATTCAGATCGATGTCCGGGCGGACGGTTGCCGAGGCGCCGGCGAGCGGAGCGCCGATGAGTTGTTCGAGGGCGGTATCGCGGGCGGCGCCTTTTTCCACGGCGACCTGATAGCACTTGGCGGCCTGCTCGAAGTCATGCGCATTCGCGTAAATGACGGCGAGGTTGTAATGGGCGTCGGCATACTCCGGATCGATGTCCACGGCCGCGGTAAAAGCGTCGCGGGCTCTCTCGAGGTCCCCGCGTTTGTTCTGCACGCAGCCGAGCGTGAAATAGGCGCGCGCATTCCGCGTGTCGAAATGGAGCGCGTTGATCAGGCTGCGTTCGGCTTCCTGGAGCTGGCCCTGGCGGTAACCGACGACGCCGAGGAGGTAGTGGCAGAAGGCGTCCTGTTCGTCATAGGCGAGAGCTTTCTTGAGGGTTTTTTCGGCGCCGGTGTAGTCCTGTTGTTTGACCTGGGTGACGGCGAGGTTGCTGAGGCCGAAAAGGTTTGTGGGATCTTCGCGGAGGATGGTCTGGAAGGCGCGGCGCGATTCGGAAAGGCGGTCTCGCGAAAGCGCTCCCAGGCCCGCCTCGGCCACGGTCTGCAGGTCATCGGAAAGGTCCTGGCGGCGGCGCACGGCGCGGCCCGGGCGGTCGGCGCCCTCGTCATCCGCGGCAAAGGGGGCGGGCGGCGGCGCGCCCGATTCGGCGCGCGCGAGGAGCGTGCCGGAGAGCCCCTGCTGCTCGACGAAGCGCGTGATGACGGGATCCTGGATGCGCTGGGTTTCCTCGACGGAAAGGGCCGGGGGCGGCGACGCCAGGTCGTCAAGGGCGTTGAGGAGTTCCTCGTTGTCGATCTGCAGCTTGGCCAGTTGTTCGAGGGCGAGCCGCTTCTTCTCCTCGCGGAAAGTCTGGTGCGTGAGCTGGTCGAGGATCATTTTCCGCAGCATGCGGTTCTCCGAAGCCAGTTCGCTGTCCTCCTTGGCGAGCGGAGCGGTCGCGAACAACTGCCTCTCGGTGGTCTCCAACTGGCCGCGCAGGTCGGCGATCTGGCGGCGATAATCATCGTTTTCCTTCCGGGTGCGGTCGAGTTCGTCGCGCACGGCGGCGATCTGATCGCGCAGGGTGGCGGCTTCCCTGGCTGCGGCATCCTTGTCGGTGGAAAGCGCGGCGACACGCGCATTCGCCTCGTCGAGCTGCTGCTTGAGCCGCTTGTTTTCGTTGAAAAGCGCCTCGGCTCCACTCATCCCCTCCTTCCCCTGCACCAACGCGAGCAGTTGGTTTTTTTCGGCCGTCAGATCCTCCTTCTCCTTGGTGAGCTGGGTGATCGACTGGCGTGCCGCCGCCAATTCCTGGAGAAGCGAATCGATCCGGGAAGTCGCCTCCTGTTGTGTCTTGCTCGCTTCCTCCAGCGCGGTCGTGGCGGCTTCGAGCTGTTTTTTGAGCGAGGCCACCTCGCGGTCGCGCTTGGCGTCCGCGGTGTCGAGCTTGTTCTGGAGTTCGATCTGCTTCTGCAGGGCGGTGGTGATTTCGCGCCTGCTGGCGAGGAGCTTCTGGTTCACCTCGAAGAGTTCGGCTTCGCGCTGCTGGAGGCGCTGCTGGATGTCGGCCGCCTGGCCGGAGTAACCCTGGAGCCGCTGGTCCATTTGGCCGATCTGGCGGTCGATTCCCGTGGCGGCCGGGTTGACCGGGACGGCGGGCCGCACGGTGCTCGGCGGCGTCGCGCTGTCGCTGAACGGGACGCCGGATGCATCGAGATCGGGCAGCAGTTCGGAGGAAGCAGGGTCGCCGGAGGGAAGGCGCTGCAGTTCCGCGCGGCGAGCCCGCTCTTTCAGGCGGGACTGTTCCATGCTCTGGCGGTTCAGGCTGCGACGCCAGCCGACGATGTCCGGGCGCCAGTCAGGATGGCTGCGGGCCACCGAGTCGAAAATGTCGTTGGCCTCTTTGAACTTGAAGTAGGCGCCGGCGAAATTCCCCTGGCGTTCGAGATTCTCCGCGTCCTTCACAATCATGTACCCCTTGAGGTAGACGCCTTCCACGTCGTACCCGCCCGGCTGCTGCTGCGCCGGCAGAAGCGGCAGAAGCAGGCCGGCCACAACCAGGGCCACCAGCGGACGGATCGAAAAAACGCGCGAGATCATGACAGAAACAGAAACGCAAACGGGGGCGCACTATAGGAGCTTAGGCGCGCTTGTAAATCCGGGGAGGGGGAAATCGTCGCCTTGGGTTTGACGCCCGGTCAGACCAGTCTTGCGGCGAGGAGTTCGCGCTGGTAGACGAGTTCTTTGGGGAGCTGGTCGTAGAGTTTGAGGAAAAGATCGCCCTGGCTGAGGATTTCGGCGCGCCACTCCTCGGGGGAGAAGGCCATGGCGCTGTCGAACTGGGCTTCGGAGAAATCCGCGAGTCCTTCGGTGTTGAAGTCATCCCATTGGGGTGTCCAGCCGATGCGGGTTTCGTGGCCGGCGACGCGCCCCTGGCAGCGGTTGGCGATCCATTCGAGGACGCGCATGTTTTCGGAGAAACCCGGCCAGAGGAAGCGGCCGTCGGCGTCTTTGCGGAACCAATTGACGTGGAAAAAGCGGGGGAGATGCCTGACGAGGCCGCGCATTTCGAGCCAGTGGTGGAAATAATCGCCCATGTGGTACCCGCAGAATGGCAGCATGGCCATGGGGTCGCGGCGCACCACACCGACGGCGCCGGCCGCGGCGGCGGTGGTCTCGCTGCCCATGGTCGCGCCGACGTACACGCCGTGAGCCCAATTGAACGCCTGGTAAACGAGCGGCATGGTGCTCGGACGGCGGCCGCCGAAAATGATGGCGCTGATGGGTACTCCTTCGGGGTTTTCCCACTCGGGATCGATCGTCGGGCACTGGGCCGCGGGGGCGGTGAAGCGTGAATTCGGGTGGGCGGCAGGGCGGCCGCAGCCCGGGGTCCAATCCTGGCCGAGCCAGTCGATGAGGTGAGCCGGCGGATCCGAAGTCAGGCCTTCCCACCAGACGTCGCCGTCGTCGGTGAGGGCGACATTGGTGAAAATGGTGTTGGCGGCCATGGCGTGCATGGCGTTCGGGTTGCTTTGCCACGAAGTGCCGGGAGCCACGCCGAAGAACCCGGATTCCGGATTGATGGCGCGGAGGCGGCCGTCGGCGCCCGGCCAGAGCCAGGCGATGTCGTCCCCGACGAGGGTTGTGCGCCAGCCGGCCTCGCGGTAGCCGGGCGGGGGGACGAGCATGGCGAGGTTGGTTTTGCCGCAGGCACTGGGGAAGGCGGCGGCGGCGTATGTTTTGGAGCCGTCCGGGGCGTGGAGGCCGAGGAGGAGCATGTGTTCGGCGAGCCAGCCGTTGTCGCGGGCCATGGCGGAGGCGATGCGCAGGGCGAGGCACTTTTTCCCGAGGAGCGCGTTGCCGCCGTATCCGCTGCCGTAACTCCAGATCGTGCGATCCTCGGGGAAATGCACGATGAACTTCTCGTCCGCGCACGGCCAGGGCACGTCGCGTTCGCCGGGAGCGAGCGGCTTTCCGACGCTGTGAAGGCACGGGACGAACGGACCGTCGTCGCCGAGCTTCCGGAGCGCCTCGGTTCCCATGCGCGTCATGATGCGCATGTTGACGGCGACGTAGGGAGAGTCGGTCAGTTGCACGCCGACCTGCGCGAGCGGCGAAGCGGCCGGCCCCATGCAAAAGGGAACGACGTACATCGTGCGCCCGCGCATCGAGCCGCGGAATTTTTCCGTGAGCGCAGCTTTCATTTCGTCGGGGGGCGTCCAGTTGTTGGTCGGGCCGGCGTCCGCCTTGCGCCTCGAGCAGATGAACGTGCGTTCCTCGACGCGGGCGACATCCGAGGGCGTCGAGCGCGCCAGGAACGAATTCGGGCGCTTCTCCGGGTTGAGGCGGATGAATGTGCCATTGGCGACGAGCAGGTCGGCCAGCTGCGCGCTTTCCGCGGCGGATCCGTCGCACCAGACGACGGAATCCGGAGCGCAAAGGGCGCGCATTTCTTCAATCCAGGCGAGGAGCTGCGGGTGGGCGATGGGGTGCGGGTTCATGAAAGGAGAGTGGACGGCGGGGTGGCGGAGCGGCCATCATCCGGGCAGGAATTCCGATTTTCCACCCGTCATTTCCGGGTTTTGTGCATTCGAATGCGACTTCCGGACAAAGTGATCGTGGTGACCGGCAGCACGACCGGCATCGGCGAGGCCATAGCCCGCCGCTGCGTGGCGGAGGGCGCGCGTGTCGTCGTGCACGGCCTGGAGCCGGAGGCGGGCCGGCGCGTTGCGGCCGATCTGAAGGCCCCATTCGTCGAGGCGGATCTCGCCGATCCCGAAACGCCGGCCCGGCTTGTCGCGGCGGCGCTGGAAACGCACGGCCGCCTGGATGGCCTGGTGAACAACGCGGCCTGGGTGCTGCGCGGGCAGATCGAGGCGGTGACGCCGGAGTTGTTCGACCGGATCATGGCGGTGAACTGCCGGGCGCCGCTGCTGTTGATCAAGGAGGCGCTGAAACATCTGGCGGCCGCGCGCGGCTCCGTCGTGAACATCGGGAGCGTCAACGCGTACAGCGGCGAGGAAAACCTGCTGCCGTATTCGATCAGCAAGGGCGCCCTGATGACGATGACGCGCAATCTCGGCGACTCGCTGATGCGCCACCACGGCGTGCGCGTGAACCAGATCAACCCCGGCTGGGTGCTCACCGCCAACGAGGTCAAGTACAAGCAAGCCGAGGGCATGCCGGAAGACTGGCCCGCGCGGCTGCCGAAACTTTTCGCCCCCAGCAGCCGGATTTTCGATCCCGCGGAGATCGCGGAAATCGTCGTGTATTTTCTGAGCGACGCCGCCGGCCCGATATCCGGGCAGGTGCTGGATGTCGAGCAATACCCGTTCATCGGGCGCAACCCGCCCAAATGCTGAGAGCCCGCCGCCGATCCCGCCGCCGACCATGCCGCCGACCATGCCGCAAACCGATTTCACGCCCGCCGAGCTTCTGGATCTGACCAGCACGCATTTTCCGCTGCTTGCCGGGCCGGACATCGAGATCGCGCCGATTTTGAAAGGGGGATCGGACCGCCGCTACTACCGGTTGAAGAAACACGGGCGGCCGCTGCATGTGATTCTCGCGTGCTACACGAACGCCCGGCCGGACAACGCGTGTTTTTTTCCCGCGACGGAAATCCTCAATGACCAGGGCGTCCGTGTGCCGAAAGTCTACCACCATGACAGCGAGCGGAAGCTGGCGTGGATCGAGGACCTGGGAGCGCTCGACCTCTGGGCGCTGCAGCAAAGCCCGTGGCCGGAGCGCAGACGGCTGTATGTCCGCACGCTGGAAGAAGTGGCACTGCTCCACCGCCTGCGGCCCGAAGATTTGCCGCAGGGGCAATTGGAGCAGCTCATGCCGGGCTTCACCGAAGACCTTTACCTCTGGGAGCAGAATTATTTCTTCGACAACTTCGCCGCACACTTTTCGGACGTTGCCGCGAGAGCGATGAGGGCGGTCCGCGACTCGGAGGCGCTCGCCGCCTTGCGCCGTGAACTCGGCGCGCTTCCACGGACATTCGTGCACCGCGACTTTCAATCGCAGAACGTCATCATCCGCGACGACGAGCCGTATTTCATCGACTACCAGGGCCTGCGCCCGGGCCGGCCGGAATACGACGTGGCCTCGCTGCTTTACGATCCGTACGTGGCATTCACCGCCGGCGAGCGCGACGAGTTGTGGGCCGCCTACCAGGAGTTCCGGAAAGGCGATCCCGGCTGGGAAACCTCGGATCGCCGGCTCGCCCAATGCGCGATCCAGCGGCTCATGCAGGCGCTGGGCGCGTATGGCAATCTCGCGTTCAACGTCGGCAAGCCGGAATTCCTCCAGCACGTCCCGCGTGCCATCGAAAACCTCACGTCCGTGATCACGCGTTCCGGCGTCGCGGTCGAGGTGCTTCCACTGCTGCGGATTCGCAAGAACGCGGTGGAGTGAGGGGCGGCGGTCCATGGCAGCGCAGCATGATCTGGTTCTCGGGTAGGGCGGCGCGTCCCGCCCGCCGTATCCGGCGTCGCGCCGGATACATCGCGCGTCTCGCGCCGTGTCGCGCACACGTTTTCCGCTGCAAGGAGCGAGACGCTCGATGGACGGGGCGAGACGCCCCGTCCGGCGGGCAGGATGCGCCGCCCTGCCCGGGAACAACAACGGCAGACACCCACTTTCTCCACTTTCGGAGAAGAAGAGTGCACCGGGCGCTGCCGAGCAGGCCGTTCCAAGGGCCAGTGCCTTGATATCCCGACGCGCCGCCGGCCTGCACGGCATGTATCGATCCCCTCCGTGCCTCCCGGATAGCGGTAGATGCGGGTTGAATTGTGGTGGTCTACCGATTGCCGTCTGCTGCATTTTCCAGATCACCCATTATTTCAATATCCATCGGTCGCGATCGAAGAGTGGGTGTCTGCCTTTTCATCT
>CAZYHO010000142.1:0-10359 GCA_964647495.1 uncultured Akkermansia sp.
CATCCACCGCGCCGGACCGGGGCTCGCTTGTGCCAGCCGCCGGATTTCCTGGCCCGGCGGAAAGCGCGGTATCCGGCTTGGTTCCGGCTTCGGCTTTGGCCGACACGGCAACATCGCCGCGCAGGATCCAGCCCAGAAGCGCGCCAGTCGCGGCGCCGGTCATCACGGGGAGAATCATTCGACGAAGGAAACGTGCTGCTTTCATAGGCGCGGCGGGCTAATGTCCTTCCGGCCCGGATTCCGCCTCCGCCGGGTCGATGAATTTCCTTTTGAACCAGGCGCGGGCGCCCTCGGGCAGTTCCGGCGATTGGGCGAGCAGGCGGGCGCGGGCCGGGTCTTTCCGATGCAACGCGGCGAGCACGGTCTGCGCGGCGGCCTGGCGTTCCCGATCATGGGCGATGTCGAGCATCCACGCCCAGGCGGCGTCAGGCTCGCTGGCGGCGATAGAGTTCACGAGCGCCGACGCCGCCTCGTCCCGGCTCGTGCCGCGAGGCAGTTCGTTTACCCACTCGCTGGAGGAAGCGGCATCCACCCGGGACCAAATCCCCACGGCGGCGCGCATGGCGGTGTGACGTTCCGTGCCACCGGGCAATTCCAGCGCCCAGGCCGCGGCGGCTTCCGGCGAGACGGCGCCGATGCTTTCCGCGACCTTGGCGGCCAGTCGCCCGCGGTCCATGTCCGGCACCTCCGCGATCCATTGCGCCCATCGGGTCAGATCCGCTTCGTGCCAATCGGTCTTGCCTTTCAGCAGCGCAGGATAAAAGCCGGGGCGCAAGGCCGGCGGGAATTCAGCGGCCATCCGCTCGAGATCCTGTCTGCCGGGGGCGGGGTGTCCCTCGAATGACCGCCGTGAAGCGGATTCGGTCCAGCTTTCGATGAACGAGCGAGATTCCCATTTATCCTGTGGCAGGGTTTTCATCCACTCGAAGGCCAGGGCTTCGACGCGAGGGGCGCAGCGGTCCATGAGCCAGCGCCGCATTTCGCGCATGGCATGCTGCTCGCGCGGCGTGCTGTCGGGCAGCGTATCCAGCCACGACCAGACAGCGACCTGATCCACTTCACTGGAAGCCCCCGCGCCGGTGGCAAGCGCCATGAAAAGTCCTTTGCGGAATGCCTCCGGCTGTTCGGCCATCCAGAGCAGCAAGGCCTGTTGATCCGCATGAAAGCGTGTCATCAGCGGCGCCGCGAGTTCGTCCCACAACTGGCTGTTGTTTATCCGGTCGCAGTTTTCGGACAGCCAGCGCAGCGCCATGTCGAAATCCCGCTGCACGGCCGCGCGCAGCACTCCGACGCGATAATCCTCGCGGTAATCCGCCGGCACGTCCTTCATGTGGTCCAGCGCCGCAAACGGATCACTCACGGCCCAGCCGGCGAGCGCCGCGCGCGTGGCTTCCTCGCGGCCCTGATCCTCGGGCAGGGAGAGCGACCACGCGAGCGCCGCCGCGCCGTCGCGCTCCGCCCATCCCGCGGCCACGCCTGCCAGCGCGCCTTGTCGCAGAGCGCTCACCATGCTTTCCGCCGCGGCGCGGGCGGCGTCAGGATGTCTCGCGGCCCAAACGGTGAAGGCGCCAGCCACCTCCGCATGGAAGCCGTCCTTCGGCAGCGGAATGCTCTCGGCAAGGGCCGCCAGATACAGGGGCGCATGCGTGGCCACTTCCGTCAGGAGCGAGCGGGCCAGATCGGGGGCGTCCATCGCGTGTTGAGCCAGCGCCCTCGCCGCTTCGTCGCCCTCGCTCCGCAGCCAGTCCTGCATCAGTACCTTCGCGTGCCCGGTCTGTTTTTTCGCCAGCAAAAAATCGAAACCGGCGGCGGGATCGAGCCGTGACCACTCAGTGAGCAATACCCGGCGCAGCGCACGGCGGTGAAAGTCGCGCGGCAGCGACTGAATATCCTCGAAGATCGCGGGCATCGCCGCCGCATCGTGTCCGTGAATATCGTGGAGCCGCCGCCACTCCCGCAGCAACGCGCTGTCGGCAAACTCCGCCAGCGGGTCCGCCGGCAGCGCCACGTTTTCGCCGGACGCGGGTTTCCTGGAATCGGTCAGGCCACGCGCGTTCCAGCCCAGCGGCGCGGCCAAGGCCAGCGCCGCGGCCGCCGTGATCCACGGCGCCGCCGCCGACGCGGCTCCGGTTGTCTTGCCGGACATGGCGGCCGCCGCGACAGCCTCCGGCGCCGCGCTCAGACCAATGCCCGCGGCCACCACCACCAGAAGTTGCGGGCCGGGTTTCACACGGGCGAGCACGCCTTCGATGCGCGCGGCCACCTGTTCGCGCAGGGCCTCGCGACCGCGGGAAAGCCGCTGCTTCACCGCGTCCTCGCTGATGTCCAGCGCCGCGGCCACGGCGGCGGCGGATTTCCCTTCGCGATAAAACAGGACGAGCGGCAGGCGCAGCGTTTCCGGAAGCGCTTCGAGCGCCGACCAGACCATCGCCTCCTCCTCGGCTTTCGCCATCGCCTGGTCCGGGGAACGCTCCGCCGCCTCGGTGAGGCTCACCGTTTCGTCGTCAAGCGGCGAGGCCGGCTTCTCGCGGCGCAGCGCGTCCACCGCGCAATCGTGCGCGATCCGCGTCAGCCACGCCTTCAGTTTCCCCGGCTCGCGCAGGGTGCCGAGGCGCTTCCACGCACGCAGAAAAGTTTCCTGCGCGATGTCGTCGGTCAGCCCGATGCGCCCGGTGACGCCGTAAGCCACCGCGGCCACCGCGGTCTGATGCCGCCGCACGATCTCCACAAACGCCTCCTTGCCCGCGCGATCCTGCACGCGCGCCGCCACCGCCAGGTCCACATCGGTGGCCGCCTCCCACGAGCCAGATCGCTGACGGGAAGTGATGAGATGGCGGAACGATGGCAGCCCATGAATCATCGGTGGATACCACCATAGCCGCTGGTCGCCGGAAAAGGTGACAGAGAAGATTCCCGAACCTCGCTCCACAGCAGAATCGGAGGCCGATCTGGCGGCCGCATTGTCGTGGGACGATGCGCTGACGCGGCGCTCGCGTTTCCCGGGCTTGTTGGAGCCAATCCCGCGCCCTCACTCCCGTTCACGCCAGCGCAAGGCAAGCCAGGCTGCGCCGCAACTGGCGATGGTCCAGAGCGTCAGCGAGGCGAGGCCGGCGAGGGCGGGTGTGGCGTGGCGCCAGATGCGGGGGCGTTCATCGCGCAATGTCGGCACCATGTAGCGCGGCGTGAGGATATTCGATTTCGACGGATCCCACTGGAATTCGCGCGGGCCGAACGGCTCCATGCCGGCGGGTGGCGGCGCGTACAGCCTGGATTCGTCGAGGGTGACTGTGGCCGCCTGATCCGGTTTGAGCAGGATTCCTGGCGGGCGCAGTGACGTGGTCAGGTTGTCGAGCGCGGTCGAGTAAGTGCCTGCCTGTTCGACCGGGCGGTTCCAGAGGAGCGAGACGTCCATGAGGCGCTGGGAGGCGAAGGATGGGAAAACGCGGCTGGCCAGGCGCGGCGCCGCGTGCTGGTCCCAGTTGCGGATCGGAAAAACGAATCCCGCAAACAGGATCTGCGGAATGATCACCAGCGGCACGAGGAGCACCGCCTGCAACGTGGATCGAGCCCAGGCGGAAATCGCCAGTCCGAGCCCGGTCGCCGCCGCCGCGCTCGCCAGCAGCCCCGTCACTTGCCAGAAAGCCGAGCCGTCGAGCCCGCTCCCGAGCACGCGCATCAACCCGAAGAGCAGGAGCGCCTGCAGGCCGGTGAGCAGGCCGAGTCCGAGGAATTTGCTCAGCAGGTACGAAGACGGGCGCAGCCCGACGAATTGCTCGCGCCGGAAGACGGAGCGTTCGCGCACGATTTCCGGGGCGGCGTTGCCGCAGCCGAGCCAGAGCGTGGCGATGGCCGCCAGGAACAGCTTCTTGTCGCTCGGATCCTCACCTGTGGCCGCGAAGGCGATGAGCGTGCCGATGAGGAGCGGCTGGCCGGCGAGCAGAATCAGGTTTTTCCAATCCGACCGCAGAATCCGCCAGTGCCGCCGCAGCAGGATCGGGACCGCAAACCGGCGGCGCGGGCGCGGCGGAAGTTCCGCGGCGCGCGGCTGGCCGGGCGAGGCCGGCGGCGCGGCGGTCAGGGACGCGCCGGTTGTCGCCTCGTAGTGCCGCTGCCACTCTTCGGGCGTCTGGTCCTTGAGGCGATGGTAGAGCCTGGAGAGCGAGCGGACATCGAAGACCTCGCGGGCGAGGCGCGGCTTGCCGCGAAATACAGTGCGGCCCGGAGTCGCGCGGCCCTTGCTGTCGCGTCCGGCCATGACCACCTCGATCGAGGACATGAGGTGGATGTTTTCCATGAGGTGCGTGGTGCAGACCACGGTGCAGCCGGTGTAGCTCAGCTCCTGCAATTGCTGCATGAGTTCGGTCTCGGACTCGGGATCCAGGCCCGACGTCGGTTCGTCAAGGCAAAGGAGCGGCGGCCGGCTGAGCAATTCGACGCAGACGCTGAGACGCTTGAGCTGCCCGCCGGAAAGACGGCTGGCGCGCGTATCGAGATGCTGCTCCAGGCCGAGACGCGCGGTGAGCGAGCGGATGAGCTTGTCGATTTCGCGCTGCGGCGTGCGGTGCGGCAAGCGCAGGAGCGCGCTGAATCTGAGCGCCTCGCGCGCGGTGAGTTCCAGGTGGACGATCTCCTGTTGTGGCACGTAGCCGAAGTAGCGCGAAGGATCCGGAATGCGGCCGAGTTCCCGGCCATCAAGCAGGATCGTGCCGGCGGCCGCCGGGCGCAGCCCGGTCAGGGCGCGGAGCAATGTGGTTTTGCCGGATCCGGATGGCCCGAGGATGCCGACGAACTGGCCGGGCCGGGCCTCGAACGTGACCGACTGGAGGATCAGGCCGCGGCGGCGGCCGCCGGAGACGTCGAGCCCGGATGCCTGCAGCCCGCAGCCGAGGCCGTCGCGCACCGGTCGCAGGGCGAAGCCATCGAAGACGAGAAAATGCCGGGCGCCGAATTGGAGGAGGTCGCCGATGACGAGCGAATGGCGTTCAAAGTACCTGCCGTTGACGAGGGAGCCGGTGCGGCCGCGATCGATGACCACAAACCCCTCAGGCTCCGCCTCGATCGTCGCGTGGATCGGCGAAAGATCCGGGTCCGCAAGCACCAGGTCCGCCTGCGCGCTTTGCCCGATGGTGAGGCCGTGACACACCGGCGCCTCCTGTGCGAGCTGGCCGCGGAAGGACACATGCAGGCCGCCGGATGGCGAAGTCGCCGAGGATGGATGCGCTTGTTGTGACGCCGCGGACGCGACGACGCGCATCGGCCCTGGCGGATCCTCGTGGGAAGGCGCGGGCAAGTCCGCGCCGGGCTGGCTCGATCCAACGGCAGCGGGGGCGTCCGGCTCCCAGCAAAACTGAAACTGAAACAGCCCGACGGCGATCACGTCGCCGTGGCTCAACGGCGCTTCCCCGGCGACAGGCTGGCCGTTGAGCAGTGTGCCCATCTGGCTGCCTTCGTCACGCAGCATGACGTGCGGATGCATCCACGTCAGGGAACAATGGATCGGGGAAACGGCCGGATGCGGGATGCGCAGGCCGGCCAATTTGGCATGCCCGATGGTCAGCGGCACGCCGGGCTGCAATTCGCGCGTCAGCCGCGTGCCGCCGCTGAGCGTGATGCGGGGCGCGCGGCCGGCCGGCGGGGTTGACATGGCGGCCGGGATCAGGGCTGAACGATCCAGACTTCGACGGCGCGGTTCTTCGACTGGCGCTCGGCGCTGAGCAGGGTGGTGGCGCCGATTCCGACCGCGTAGCTGGTATTGGCCACTCTGAAACCTTTGAGCACGTCGGCCACTCCGGCCGCGCGCCGCTGCGAAAGGACGCGGTTCGTTTCCGGTGTGCCTGTCGGATCGGCGAACCCGAGGATGAAAACGACAGCCTGCGAATCCGACATGAGCGCTTCAGCTTCCGGCGTGAGCAGCGCCCGCCTGAGCCGGTTGCGTTCGTTGGAGCCGAGGGCCGCCGCCCCGGAGCCAAAGCGGAGAGTGGCCACCTTCGTGAGGCGTTTCGCCCGGCGAATGGCGTCGCGCACGCGTTGTTTGTCGGCATCCAGGTAGAGTTCGGCAGGGGCTTCGTCGATCCTCCGATCGGCATCGGCCTTCAGCGATGCAACCTCGGCCGAGTCTTCGGCGAGCGTCTGGATGGGTTCCGCGTCCACGACCGGGTCGGAGTCGGTCGCAGCCGGATCGAGGATGGCCGGATCGGGCAATTCGGCGGCCGCCGGGTCGTCCGTGGGAGGAAGTGTTGGCACGACGAGCGGTGGTTCGGCCGGATCAGCCGGCCCGGCAACCGGAGCGATGGCCGCCGTGGCTGCCGGCTCCGTGAGCGGAGTGGCGCCGGAAGGATCGGCAGAGACCGCCGGCTCCGGGTTCGGCTCGGCGAGCGCGCCGGAGGCGGGATCCGTCGCGATGGCCGACGTTCCACTCGTCGTGGGCTGTACGCTCGCGGCCAGCGGATCGTCGGGCGGCGTGGTCGTGGTGGCGGAGGTGACCGGTTCGAGAACCGATCGTCTGGACGAGGGGGTCGTCGTCGATCCGGAAGTGGACGGATTCTGCGTGGCGGTCGACGGCGGCGAAGTCGGTTCCTCGGCAACAGAGGCAGTCCGCATTGTGCCTGTCAGCGTGTGATACGCCCAGTACCCACCGCCGCCGAGGACACCGAGGACGCCGACGATGAGCCCGATCAGGATGCAACTCGCCAGAACCGATGGCTTCTTGCGAGGCGCAGGACCGGCGGGAACAGGGGGCGGAGCTGGATTCATGGCGGATCTTAGTCGCACGATCGTCTCCGGGAAAGCAGTTCTGTTCGCGCTGCCCCGAATTCCGCGGTCTGGCAATCGGCGAATCATCCGCCAACAAGAGCTTGCCACTCAGTCGTGGGCGGCCCGCCTGGGCGCGGCGAATTGGACCTTCTTCCCGTCGATTTCGCTTTGCTTGTCCGTCGGCGGAATGCTGCCAAGCGCATACACCGTGTCCGAGGCGAGGCGGTGCGTCCGCGTGTCCCAAAGCATGACCGAGGCGCGCGCCCCCGGCGCCGCCTGCTCGGCCGGCACCGTGACCGCCAGATAGCGGGGCACATAGGCGGCACTGGCCACCAGCACGTCCGACTCGCTCATCTTCGGAAACGCGACCTCCGCCGAGGCCGACGCGTCGACTCGAGGCGCCGCAAAGTCCGCGGCATAGGCGGTCCCGCCGGTATAGCTTGCCGCGGCCGAACGCCAGGAAGCCGAAAGCGCGGCCAACTCAGCCGTGGCTTTGGCCGCCGCCTCCTCGGCGCGTGTCGGAGGCGCTGCGGCGCCCCCGGGCGATGGTCTTCGGCCGCTCGATCCGCGGGAAGCGGCCGCCTTGAGCTTTCGCGCCCGCGCTTCGTATGCCGGCTTCAGGGCACGCTCCACGAAGACCTGGCGCGCCTGACGTTCAGCGGCCGCTTTCTGGCGCTGGCTGGCCTGATGCCTGGCGAGCACGACGATGGCCCCGATGACCTGAATGCCTGTCCCCTCCGCGCGCGCGGAAGTGTCCAGTCCGGCGCATCCGCTGGCAAATATCCCCGGAATCAGCAGCAGGGCGGCCACTGAATGGAAAAGGCGCATTGGAGCGGATGGTCAGCGGTGCCGGAGCACCCCGGATGTATGAACAAATGGCCGGGAGGAGCGCCCGCCCTCAGAAACTCAACTGAGTGCCGATGCCGAAAAAGAATCCCGGACTGTCCAGATTCCCGTCCTGCACGCCGGCCGCCGAAATGTTGATCCCGCCCGCGCGCCACTGGATGCCGAACGAATACGGCACCTCAGTCTCCACGTCGTCATCCCTGGAGGACACCTCGCCGACCAGATAAAAGCGATACGGCAACTGGATCTCGATGCCTCCATACACATGGAACGGGTCGTCCGGCCCATCGATCCAGTTCTGGCGCGCACCGGCGTGGAAACCGATCGACTTCAGGAACCCGTCCTCATCGATCGGCAGCCTCTTGTAAAAGGCGCCGAACAATCCGATCGTCTCCGTCGGGTCATCGCCGAAGCGCGAGTAGCCCCCGATCGAGAATTGCGGCACCCAGCCCTCGTCCTTCAACAGGCGCACCCGCCCGAACGGCCCCGTCGCAAACGGATCCGCGCCGGGCACATCGACATACAGCCCGATGATCCCCAGCTCCGCCCAGTCAGTCAATCCGTACGACACCATATACCCGTGTGCCCAGGGACTGCTGTCGTTCTCCGGCCGGAAAAAACAGTATTGCGCCGTGAACGCGCCCTGCGGCAGCGTCGCTGAAGTCGGGTTGATGAACAGACCGGACGGCCCCTCGATCGTGAGCAGGCCACGCCCGGCTTCATACGCAAGCGGCTCAACCGGAGCAGGCGCGGGCGCGGAAATCACCTCGCCGGCCCATGCAGGCGAGGCCAGGAAAAGAAGAAATGACAGAGCATACGTGGATTTCATGGCTGCCGATCATATGAAATCCTGTTCATTCAAGCAAGACTGATCTCCGCGATCCGCAACGCAAAGTCCGCAAAGTCAGACGCCTCGAAGCCGTCAAAGCGCAGCCCCGAGACCCGCTGAACCCGCCTCCAGCCGCTCGAGATCCTTTTTCATGATCACGCTTTCATAGTTCGTCTCGCTCCATCGGCAGCGCTCTGCTTCCCGGTACCCCCATTTCGAATAGAGTACGATGAGGTGCGCCGCCGGAACCGCCGTGTCCAGTGCCATCGCCGTCGCCCCATCTCTCCTCGCAAACCGCACCGCATGGTCATGCAGCGCTCTCCCGATCCCTCGCCCCCGAAACGCGGGATCCACCCCGAATTGCCCGAAAATGTACGTCAATGGCTCCCGGTACGTGGCCACGATGGATTCGGGGATCGGTTTTCTTACGGTGATGGTCCCGGCAAGCCGCCCATCCACCTCGGCCACAAAACAGCGCCCCGCCTTCACACGGCGCTCCGTCACGTCATCCGTCTGGTGCGTCGCCACATACTTCAAACCACGGGCCGCCAGCTCGGCATACGCCCGGTGCAACAGCCCGGTCAATGCCCCAATGTCATCCGGCAGCCGGCACTCGCGAATCAGGAATTTCATTTGTTATTTCTGCTTTGTCGTATTCCGGTCTGCGGAGTGGCGAGGCAGACAACCCGCCTTATCGTTACAAACAGCTTCATTGTGACAAGTCAAACACGTTCCCTTGAGTGAAGTGTCAACTCAGTGGAGAAACGCGGAGCGTCATGCGGAATCGTCCTCCACACCACAGGGCCAACGGCCCGGCCCTATACCAGCCTGGGGCATCGCCCCAGGATTGGCCGCCACACCATAATAAAGGGCTGAAAGCCCGCCCTCTCATTCAATCACCGATGGAGAGGATGACACTGGCGATCGTGTGCATCACGAATGTTGAAGTAGAAAGGGCACGATCGCTGACAAGACGCGAGCGCAAAAAGCCCGAGGCGTCGGAGTGGAAATGCGTTTTTCAACAAGTTATGCAACATCGATCAACGAGTTACGCAACAAACGGCCTTGTGTGGGGACTTTTTGCGCTCGGGTCTTTAAAGTGTTCGACTTCGTCGAATCAAGGACTCTGGTATCAACAAAGTAAATTGTTCAAGCGGGGGCGCGTTTCGTCCAGAAGCCGGATCATAGTCGAGGAAGCGTGGGTATGGACATGTGTATCGCGCTTCGGCTGAAGCCGTTTCAGCCCCAGGGCGTACGGATGCGCACCGAGACCCGCTGCCCTTCTGGCATCCCTCCGGGATGCGGATGCTTTGGGTTGTGTTCCGTGGGTCGGCGTCCGCACGAGGGGTTTCACCCCGCACATGGACGCCGACCCACGGCCATGATCGGCCATCCCTCCGGGACGGGAACAGTTGATCCTGAATTCGGGAATGGGATGGAACAGAAGGCAACAAAGGCTGAGTCTGTTACAGGAACAGATCGTCTGCCCGGTCGCTCACGCTGCGGGGGACGGACCAGAATGCTACAACTCGTTCCTGCTTCGCTTCTTTCGTTGCCTTCTGTTCAAATCGATTTCCCCTACAGGTTGATCGGAATGAAGACCGGTCAGCGGCCGAGGCGCTCGAATATCCCGAGGTTGTCCGGCGCCTTGAGGCCCATGGCCTCGAAATTCCGGGCGGCCGCCTCACGGCGGCGGCGGCGGTCGGCCTCCCAGGCTTCGCGTTGGTCGGGGCGGAGGACGGCGAGAATCGCCTCGTCGCGGGAGGTGCCGTCGCTCAGGACGCCCGCATCCGAGCCCAGGCCCTCAAATTGCATTGCAGGGTCGTAATCCGCCGACGAGCGCGCCATGATCGCAAAAACCTGATCCTGCTGCGCTTCGTCGAGCCCGACCAGGCCATCGAGCCGGCTGACACGGCGGTTGGCTTCCTTCT